>JAAOZX010000147.1 GCA_012274225.1 Comamonadaceae bacterium
AGCCATGAAGCAGATCACCTTCTTCCTCGATTTCATCTCGCCGTACTCGTACCTGGCCTTCGAGCATCTGCCGCAGGCGCTGCAGGGCCTGAGCTACGGCGTCGAGTACCGGCCGGTGCTGTTTGCCGGATTGCTCAAGCACCATGGCCAACTGGGCCCCGCGGAAATCGGGCCCAAGCGCGACTGGACCTATCGGCAGGTACTCTGGCTGGCGAACCGCCATGGCATTGCGCTGCAAATGCCGGCGGTTCATCCATTCAATCCGCTGGCGCTGTTGCGGCTGGCGCTGGCCTGCGGGTCGCACGGGCTGGCCAATCGCTATGTTTGCGAGACCGTGTTTCGCCATGTCTGGCGCGGCGGTGCCGACGCGGCCGACCCGCAACGCTTGCAGGAATTGACGGCACTGCTGCAGCCGGCGCGCGATCCGGCCGGCGCCGACGTGAAGGCCGAGCTCAAGTCCAATACCGAAGCCGCCATCACGCGTGGCCTGTTCGGCGTGCCGACCTGCGCCGTCGACGACAAACTGTTCTGGGGCTTCGATGCGCTGCCGATGCTGCGTGCCTGCCTGGAACAGGACCCGTGGTTCACGAGCGGCGACTGGGAGGCCGCCCATCGGGTTGGGCAGGGCGTGGTCCGCGCCAAGACCGCCTAGCGTGGCCGGGCGCGATCAGCGCTTGAACTTGCCGTCGGGCCCGATGATCGACAGGTCGGCGAAATCCAGGCCGGTGTGGTGTTCCGGGCTGAAGCTCAACTCCAGGCCACCGAGGTCGAACTTGCGTATGCTCTCCAGCGCCGTCTGAATCTTCTCGCGGGTCGGCTTCGGCCCGGCGCGGCGCAACGCCTCGACCAGCACCTTGGCGGCGGCGTAGCCCTCGAGCATCGCCGGGCTGAGTTCACCGCCCTGCTTCTTCGCCTTGATCAGGTCCTGCGCTTCCTTCACCATCGGGTAGGCGACCGAGCGCTCCGACGGGAACACCTGGGTGACGATCACGCCGCGCGCGTCGGTGCCCAGGCTCTTGATGAATCCGCCGGAGGCGTTGTTGGACAGGGTGACGATCTGGGCGGCCGAACCGGCCGCGCGAAAAGCCCTGATGCCATCCACAACCGCCTGGCCCGACGCGACCATCAGGATGGCCTGGGTGTTGGCCTTGATGATCTTGGGCGCGATGGGACCGAAGTCCGGCTTGGCGCGATTGAACTTCTCCTCCACCGCCGGTTTCAGGTTGGCCGCGGCCAGTCCTTTGCGCGCTCCTTCCAGGCCGTCGGCGCCGAAGCTGTCGTCGGCCAGCACCACGGCGATGCGGCTGATGCCCATCGAGGTGAGATGGGTCATGGCCTTTTCGGCCTCGCGCTGGTAGGTGGCACGCACGTTGAAGACGTGTTTGCGCACCGGCTGGTGCAGCACCATGGCGCCCGTTGACGGGGCGATCAGCGCCACCCCGTACTGATCCAGGATCGGAATGATCGCCTCGGTGTGCGGCGTGCCCCGGTTCAGGAACAGGGCCAGCACGTTTCGCTCCTCGATCAGTTTGCGGGCGTTTTCGGCGGCCAGCTTGGGGTCGAACTTGTCGTCCAGCGAAATCAGCTCGATCTTCTGGCCGTGCACGCCGCCCTTGGCATTGATGCTATCGATGTACAGCTTGGCGCCATCGGTAGTCTCTTTCACGCCGGCGGCAACCGCTCCGGTGAAGCCCGCGGTCTGTCCGATCAGGATCTGGGCTTGGGCATTTCCCAGCCAGACGCCCAATGAAACCAGGGCCGCGGCCAACCAGATCGAGCGTCTCATGCATGTTCCTTCGTGAAATTTCTCGCTGCACGAGTGTGGCCCGATTCCTCGCAGCCCAGGTCTGGGAGATACCCCCATGATGCGAACGAACGCTGCAGGTCTCTAGAATGTTCGGCCAACTCCAGAAAATGACCGCCGGTATGACCCAGGGACTGATCCGCATCCGCGGCGCCAGGCAACACAATCTCAAGAACCTCGACCTCGACCTGCGCACTGGCGAATTGACGGTGGTCACCGGCCCGAGCGGCTCGGGCAAGTCCAGCCTGGTCTTCGACACGCTGTACGCCGAGGGCCAGCGCCGCTACGTGGAGACCTTCTCGGCCTACGCCCGCCAGTTCCTCGACCGGATGGACAAGCCGGCGGTGGACCGGGTCGAAGGCGTGCCGCCGGCGATCGCCATCGACCAGACCAACCCGGTGCGGTCGTCGCGTTCCACCGTCGGCACCATGACCGAGCTGAACGACCACCTGAAGCTCTTGTTCGCCCGGGCCGGCGCCCTGTTCGACAAGAGGACCGCGCTGCCGGTGCGGCACGACTCGCCCGAGTCGATCTACGCGGAGCTGATGGCGCGCACCCAGGGCAGCGATCCCCGGCTGGTGATCACCTTTCCGGTGGAATTGCCCGCGGCCACCTCTTCCGAGGAACTGGCCCAGTGGCTGGCGGCCAGCGGCTTCACGCGGGTGCAGGCCGAGCGCGAGGTTGCAACGCCGACCGGCCCCCGCAAGATCCTCGACGTGGCGGCGGATCGCTTCCGGCTGCACGCGACCGAGAAGGCGCGCGCGATCGAAGCGATCGAAGTGGCGCTGAAACGCGGGGTGGGGAGGATGAGTGTGTATGCCTTGGGGTCAGATCCCAACACGAAAGAAAAATTCGGCGCTGA
>JAAOZX010000148.1 GCA_012274225.1 Comamonadaceae bacterium
CGCCATGCCATCGAGGCCCTGGCTGACCTGGCGCCCAAGACTGCGCTCGTGCTGCGAGATGGCGTCGAGCGGGAGGTGCCCGTCGAGGACCTGCTGCGCGGCGACCGCGTCCTGGTAAAGCCGGGCCAGCGCATTCCCGCCGATGGCAAGGTCATCGAAGGCACCTCGGCGGTCGATCAGGCTGCCATCACCGGCGAATCGATGCCGGTGGACAAGGTGGCAGGCGCCCTTGTGTTTGCCGGGACGGTCAACGGTGAAGGCCTGCTCAGCGTGGAGGTGTCCAAGCTGGCCACGGACAGTTCACTGGCCCGCATGGTGCAACTGATTGCGGAGGCGCAGACCGAGAAGTCGCCGACACAACGCCTCGTGACCCGCTTCGAGAAGATATTTGTGCCGGTTGTGCTCATCGGCGTGGTGGCGCTGATCGCGGTTCCGCTCGTGATGGGAGTGCCGTTTGCCGAAACCTTCTACCGGGCCATGGCGGTGCTTGTGGCCGCCTCGCCCTGCGCGTTGGCCATCGCCACGCCGTCAGCCGTGTTGGCCGGGGTCGCCCGGGCCGCGCGCGGTGGCGTGCTCATCAAGGGCGGCGCGCATCTCGAAAACCTGCGGTCTCTGTTGGTGATCGCCGTTGACAAGACCGGCACCATCACCACCGGAAAGCCAAGCGTTACGGATGTGATCGCGCTGCAGGGAGATGAAGCGACGCTGCTGGCAACTGCGGCCAGCGTTGAGAGTCGCAGCGGCCACCCGCTGGCACAGGCCGTGGCGCAGGCAGCGCAGGCGCGCAACTTGACCTGGCCGGCCGCCAGCGATGTGCAGGCCATCAACGGCAAGGGGATGCAGGCGCTGGTTTCGTCCAGGAAAGTCAGTATCGGCAATCTGCGCTTGTTCGAGCACGATGACGTCCCCGAAGCCGTTCGCCTGCAAGTGGCCCGGCTGGAATCGCTCGGCAAGACCACGATGCTGATTCGGGCGGACGGTGCATTCATAGGCCTGCTGGCGCTGGCCGACACGGCCCGCGCCGGCATGCGGGATGTATTCGCCCGGCTTGCCTCGCTCGGTGTGCGCCAGACCATCATGCTGACCGGCGACAACGAGGAAGTTGCAAAGGCTGTCGCCGAGTCGGTCGGCATCGGCGACGTGCGCGCGGGCTTGCTGCCGGAGGACAAGCTCAGGGTCATTGACGAGTTGATGCGCGCTCACGGGCAGGTGGCCATGGTGGGGGACGGGGTGAACGATGCCCCGGCCATGGCGCGCGCCACCACGGGCATCGCCATGGGCGGGGCCGGGACCGATGTGGCACTGGAAACCGCCGACGTGGTGCTGATGGGCGACGACCTTTCGAGGCTGCCCTTTGCGATCAGCCTGAGCCGCGCGTCGCACAACGTCATCCGGCAAAACCTCTGGGCAGCGTTCGGTGTCGTGGCGCTGCTGATTCCCGCCACGCTCTTCGGCTGGGCCAGCATGGGCATTGCCGTATTGATCCATGAAGGCGTCACCGTGCTGGTCGTGATCAATGCCTTGCGCCTTCTGCGATTTGAGGATGCGCCGAACGAGGCCGCCCGAATTGGCGTCCGTCTGCAGACGAGGGCTTCCCATGTGTGAACTATTAGCCGTATCGACCTCCCAGCCCACCCGGCTGACATTCTCGCTGCATACGCTGGCGTCGCGCGGCGGCGAGGCCGGCACGACACGCGACGGCTGGGGCGTCGCGTTCTACCAGGGTGAGGACGTCGCGCTGTTCCGCGAACCGGCCGCCGCCGGCAACAGCGCGCTGGTCCGCTATCTCGAAACGCAGGGGCCGAGCACGAACCTTGCGATATCGCACATCCGACATGCGACGCAGGGCTCGGTGCAGCTGTCCAACACCCAGCCCTTTGTGCGCGAGCTCGGCGGCCGTACGCATGTGTTTGCCCATAACGGTGACCTGTCGGGCATCGATCGGAGCAAGGCACTGACCATGGGGGCCTACCGCCCGGTCGGGCAGACCGATTCGGAACATGCTTTCTGCGCGTTGCTGGAGCGGCTTCGGCCGCTCTGGGCGGGCGGCGGTCCGCCGTCCTTGGAAGAGCGCATGTCGCTGCTGGCGGCTTTCGCCGCCGACCTGCGTCTGCTCGGCCCGGCCAACTTCCTCTACGCCGACGGCGACGCGCTGTTCGCGCACGGCCATCGGCGTATCCAGCCGGCCCGCGGCCGGATCGAGCCACCCGGACTTTGGACGTTGCAGCGGCATTTCCCGTCCGCGGATGCCTCGCCCGAGCGTCAGGGCGGCGTGTCGATCAGCGATGCCGAGCGGGCCGTCGTGTGCGTCGCCAGCGTGCCGCTCAACGATGCCGACTGGCGGCCGCTGGCCGAAGGCGAGTTACTGGCGGTGCGCGGCGGCGAAGTGCTTGCAGCCCATGGCGCGGACGTGAAGTGACATCCAGGCTTGCGAGGAAATTACCGATGAAACGATCAGATCTTCTGCTTGCGTCACTCCTGATGATCTGTGCCACCGTGGCCTCGGCCCAGGATTCGGCGTTCGATGGCTTTCTCACCCGATTCGACTACGAGACCCGTGCTGAAATGAAGATCGACAGCAAGAGGCTGATCACCTTGCTGGCAGAAAAGAAGGCAGTACTGGTCGACATCCGTTTCCCGGAGGAAACAAAAGCCTGGA
>JAAOZX010000149.1 GCA_012274225.1 Comamonadaceae bacterium
GCTGGTGCTGGAACTGCCTGAGGAGCCCGTGCCCGCCTACGTCGATCCCGCGCGCTTGAGCCAGGTGATGACGAACCTCCTGCAGAACGCGGCGAAGTTCTCATCGGCGGGTGATTCGATCCGGGTCCGCATGACCGTCGAAGCGGGTGTCGCGGGCATCCAGGTCGCCGATTCGGGCATCGGCCTCGCCCCCGAGAACCTCGATCGCATCTTCGCTATCTTCTACCAGGTACCGGGCGCGGACGGGCCGATGACGAGCGGGCTGGGAATCGGGCTGTCGCTGTCGCGGCGCCTGGTCGAGATGCACGGCGGCGAACTCACGGCGCACAGCGAGGGACTGGGACGGGGCGCCATTTTCGTGATTCGCATCCCGTGCTCGGATGGGGCCGAGGCGCCCGCTCCGGTGGGGCCGAGGCTGCGTGAGCTCCCGTGGCGCCTGCGCCGCGTGATGGTGGTCGACGACAACCGGGTGGCGGCCGACGCGATCGCCACCCTTTTGCAGATGCGCGGTCACACGGTGCACGTCGCGTACGACGGACCCGGCGCCCTGGCCGTCGCCAGCGAGCACGAGCTCGATGTCGTCCTGCTGGACATCGGCATGCCCGACATGGACGGCTACGAGGTGTGCCGGGTCCTGCGCGGGATAGAACACATGGCCCCTGCGACCATCGTCGCGCTGACGGGCTGGGAGACGGAGCGCGACCTGCAGCTGGCTCTCGAGGCTGGTTTCGACGGCCATCTCACGAAGCCGGCAGCCTGGGCTGATATCGAGTCCGTGCTGTACGGGAAACCGGAGGAAAGCCTGCAGCGACCTCTGTGGCCAAGCTCCGACACGAACGACGGTGTGGCGCACGTCACCAGCAACGCATGACCTGTCTCCAGGCCTCGCTCCCCGGTCGGGGCAACGGCCGCGCCACGGTTTCAAGGTAAGCATCACAGCATCCCGCGAGTCGCCGCTGCGGGCAGAAGCTGGTCAGCGCAACTCGCGCTGCGCGATTCGGCTTCAGCTCGCCAGCGGCGCGGCGATCTCGTCGATGCGCGCCATCACTTCCGCCGTCAGCTTGGGAATGACGTCGACCGCGCGCAGATTGTCCTGCAACTGCGCGATCTTCGAAGCCCCGGTGATGACGGTGCTCACGCGCGGGTTGCGCGCCGCCCAGGCGATCGCCAATTGCGCCAGCGGGCAACCCAGATCGGCCGCCACCGTTTCCAGCCTGGCGACGGCGGCATTCTTCTCGGCGTGGGTCAGGCCCTTGACCAGGAAGCCCATGCCTTCCAGCGCGCCGCGGCTGCCGGCCGGCACGCCCTGGCGGTACTTGCCGGTCAGCAGGCCGCTGGCCAGCGGGCTCCAGATCGTCAGGCCCAGGCCGATGTCCTCGTAGAGCCGGGCATATTCCTGCTCGACCCGCTTGCGATGGAACAGGTTGTACTGCGGCTGCTCCATCACCGGCTTGTGCAAATGATGCCGGTCGGCAATCTCCCAGGCCGCGCGAATCTCCTGGGCCGACCATTCGCTGGTGCCCCAGTACAAGGCCTTGCCGCGCGTGACCATGTCGCTCATCGCCCACACCGTTTCCTCGACCGGCGTATTCGGGTCGGGCCGGTGGCAGAACACCAGGTCGATGAAGTCGAGGTTCATGCGCTTGAGCGATCCGTCGATGGCCTGCGTCAGGTACTTGCGGTTCAGCGTGTCCTTGCGGTTGGCCGCCTGGCCTTCGCGGTCCAGGCCCCAGAAGAACTTGGTGGAGACCACGTAGTTCAGGCGCGGCCACTTCAACGCCTTGAGTGCCTCGCCCATCACGATCTCGCTCTGGCCGGCAGCGTAGACCTCGGCGTTGTCGAAGAAGTTGACGCCGGCGTCGAACGCGGCCGCCATCATCTCGCGCGCCGCCGCCACGTCGACCTGGTTGTGGTACGTCACCCAGGAGCCCAGGGACAGTTCGCTGACCTGCAGGCCGCTGCGGCCGAGACGCCGGTATTGCATCGAGAACTCCTTACTCCACCTTCGCGCCCGAGAACTGCACGATCTTCGCCCACTTCTCGGTTTCCATCTTGTGGATCTCCCAGAACTGCTCGGGCGTTCCGGGCAAGGGCACGCCGCCGAGGTCGGCAAGCTTGGCCTTCATGACGGGATCGGCCAGCGCGGCGTTGATCTCGCGGTTGAGCCGGGCGATGATGGCCGGCGGCGTCCCCTTGGGCGCCGACATGCCGAACCAGGCACTGGCTTCGTAGCCCGGCACGACCTCGCCCACCGCCGGCACGTCCGGCAGCGCCGGCGAGCGCTGCGCGCTGGTGACGCCGAGCGCCCGCACCGATCCGCTGCGGATGTGGCCGATGATGGACGGCATGTTGTCGTACAACACGTCGACCTGGCCGCCGATCAGGTCGGTGATCGCGGGGCCGGCGCCCTTGTACGGAATGTGCTTCATGTCGATGCCGGTCATGTACTTGAACAGTTCTCCCGACAGATGCACCGAGGTGCCGGCGCCCGACGAGGCCATGTTGATCTTGCCGGGATTCTTCTTGCCGTAGTCGATGAACTCCTGGATTGTCCTGGCCGGGAAGTTCTTGGTCACCGTCATCACGTTGGGCACCCGGGTGATCCCGCCGACCGGCGCCATGTCGTTGAGGAACACGAAGGGCAGGTTGTGGTACAGCGTCGCGTTGATCGCGTTGGCCGGGTTCACCAGGAACACCGTGTAGCCGTCCGGCGGTGCCTTGATGGCCATCTCGGTGCCGATGTTGTTGCCGCCACCGGCCTTGTTCTCGATGATCATCTGCTGGCCGAGCCTGGTCGACAGGTACTGGCCCATGAGGCGGGCCAGCAGGTCGGTGGTGCCACCGGGCGGATAGGGCACCACCCATTTGATCGGCTTGGTGGGGTAGTCGCCGTCCGCGGCCGACGCGGCGAAGACGCTGCCGAGCAGCACCAGGCCCAGCAAGAGTGTTTTCAGCAAACGCATGAGGTCTCCTTGTGATGACGATGCACCGCGATGCTGACTCCCGGGTAGCGGCGGCGTGCGTCACTATAGCTTTGCGGGATGGGGCAAGGGGGCCGGTGGCGCCGGGTAGTTACCCTGTTGCAGGCCGGGCCGGCGTGCCCAATGCCGCCCCACGCGTCCCGCGGACGCTGGAAAATGACGCCATGCAAGCTTTGGTCGTCGCCCAGCCATGAACCCCTCCCCTGCCGACGCGGCCGACGTGGTCGACTTCTGGCGCACCGCCGGGCCGCAGCGCTGGTTCAAGAAGGACGCAGCTTTCGACGGCCGATTTCGCGATCGCTTCCTCGGATTGCATGAGCAGGCGGCCGCCGGCCAGTTGGACGGTTGGGCGTCCAGCGCCGAGGGCGCGCTGGCGCTGCTGATCCTGCTGGACCAGTTTCCGCGCAATGCGTTTCGCGACACGGCGCGCATGTACGCGACCGACGCGCTGGCCGGGCGCATCGCCCGCGCAGCGCTGGATCGCGGGCTGGACCTCGAGGTGCCGGAGGACCTGCGCAACTTCATGTACCTGCCGCTGATGCATTCCGAGGATCCGCTAGACCAGGCGCTGTGCGTCGCGAAAACGGCGGCATTGGGCGAGGACGCTCAGCGCTATCCGTTGCATCACCAGGACATCATTCGGCGGTTCGGCCGCTTTCCGCATCGCAACGCGCTGCTGGGTCGCCCGAGTACCCCGCAGGAGGAAGAGTTCCTGGCACAGGGCGGGTTCTCCGGCTAGGAATGGAAGACAGCGAGCATCCGATCCTGCCCATGCCGCTCGGGCATCAGTGGGTGGCCGCGCTCATCGCTATCATTTGCCCATGAATGCGCCACGACCAGCGACACCCGCAACGCGTCTGCACGAGCGCCTGACGCCGCTGCTCGAGCACCTGGAGGCCGGCCTGATCGAGCGCGGCCGGGTCGTGCGGCTGGCGCTCCTGGCGGCGCTGGCCGGCGAGCACACGCTCCTGGTGGGACCGCCCGGCACGGCCAAGAGCGAGCTGGCGCGGCGGCTGCACCTGGCGTTCGCCGGGGCGCGGTACTTCGAGCGCCTGCTCACCCGTTTCACGGTGCCCGAGGAGCTGTTCGGCCCGCTGTCGATCTCGGCCCTGGAACAGGACCGCTACGAGCGAATCACGGCGGGCTTCCTGCCGCAGGCCACCATCGCCTTCATCGACGAGGTGTTCAAGGCCAACAGCGCGATCCTCAACGCCCTGCTCACGCTGCTGAACGAGCGCGAATTCGACAATGGCGCCGGACGCGAGCGTTGCCCGCTCGTCAGCGTGATCGGCGCCACCAATGAGGTGCCGGCCGACGAAGTGGCGGAGGCTTTCTTCGACCGGTTCCTGATGCGCCTGCCGGTGGGGCCGGTCTCGGCGTCGGGTTTTCGCGACCTGCTGGAACTGGCGGACGGCCCATTGCAGGCGGTGCCCGACGCGCTGACCGATGCCGACCTGGCGGCGCTGCAAGCCGCCGCGGCCGCCGTGGCGCTGCCCGACGAAGCCGCCGGCCTGCTGGCCGAACTGCGCGCCGTGCTCGCCGGGGAGCAGGTCTATGTGTCGGACCGGCGCTGGGTCAAGGTGGCCTGGCTGCTCAAGGTGGCAGCCGCCAGCGAGGGCCGCGCGGCCGTCGCGATCTGGGACCTGTGGCTGTTGCCCTGGTGCGTGGCGCCCAGCCTGGAGCGGCAGGCGGCCATCACCGCATGGCTGGCCGGCCGCCTGGGGCTGCAAGCCGGAATGGCCCCGCCGCTGTTGACGCGCGTGGTGGACGCCTTCGAGGCGCAGGCTTCGCTCGAGCAACAGGCCGAGGACCTGGACTACGACGACGACGGGCGGCTGCGCTTCAGCCCCGACCTCGACTCGCAGGTCAACGATGCCAAGGGCGCCGGCCAGTCGATGCGCATGAGTTACCGGCGCCGGCGACTTTACGGAGAGATCCACATCACCGCGCGGGTGCGGCAAATCGACGAACTGATAGAGCGCATCGCCGGATATTCGGAGGCCATCGCGGCGCGCCGGACCGAACTCGCGGCCTACACCCGGCAGAGCGTCTGGATGGACCGCGACTTCGCGGCGCAGGCCGACGCCAACCTCGCCACCACCGACCAGGCCATCGAAGCGCTGCGGCTGCGCGCGCTCGCCGCGCGCGAGTCCTTCATGACGCTGCCGCGCCGCGAGGTGGACACCGGTAGCGTGCCCGAGCCGGTGTCGGTCGCGGCCGTGCCGGTCTAGCGGATGACTGCATCGCCGGCGTCGCTGCTCTACGAGCGCCTGGAAGCACCGCTGTCGCCGCTGGATCGCCTGCCCCGCGGCCTGTGGTTGTGGAGTCTGGTCCATTCGCAGGGCCGGTTGGTGGCGCGCCTGGCCGGCATGGAGCGCCTGCGCAGCGCACTGCTCGAAGGCCACGCCGACGCCGATGCCGGCTGGCCGCCGCCACCGCTGGCCAGGCGGGTCGCCGAAGTGATGGCGGCGGTCGAACTGCCCGGCCACTGCGCGGGTGAGCCGGCGCTGACCGAGACGGTGCTGCGATCGCTGTGCTTTCACCTGGACCTGATCGTCGATTACATGGACCGCGGGGACAGCGCCGAAGCGGCGGCGACCCTGGCGCTGGACAGCTTCGCCAAGGACTGGCAAGAGCGCTGCGGAATGATGGACGAGCTTTCGGCGATGTTCGGCGACTACGGCGACCTGGTGAAGAACACGCGCTGGGACATGATGCGCGGCCTGCTGCGCAGCGGCGGCTGGCAGGATCTGGTGCGGGCCCGGCGGCTGCTGGAGGCGGTGCCGGAACTGGCGCGCATCGTGCGGCAGCTTGGGCGCGCGCGCGCCACCGACGAACCCGACGCTTCGAATGCCAGCGATGCGCGGATCATGGAGGAGCACCTGACCCTGCGCCAGGTCGAGCGCATCGTGCAGGTGCCCGACTACCCCGGCGAAACCCTGGGCGTGCGCCGTTCGGGGCGGGTGGCGCGGATGCTGCCGGCCGAAGCGATGCTGTTGCTGCATCCGCGCTTGCGGCTGGTCTGGCACGCGCGCCATGCCGAACGCACGCTGCTCACCTACCAGGACGACGACCGCATGCGCGAAATCACCCATGAACTGGCGCCGGCCTGGCGCCCGAGTTCGCGCCGCGTGCCGAACCAGCGGCTGGAGATGGGGCCGATGCTGGTGTGCGTCGACACCTCGGGCTCGATGCAGGGCGGCGCCGAGGCGGTCGCGAAGGCCGTGGTGCTGCAGGCGGTTCGCACCGCCCACGCGCAGCAGCGGGCCTGCCACCTGTTCGCGTTCTCGGGTCCGGAGGAAATTGTCGAAACCGAACTCGGCGTCGACGGCGACAGCATTGCCCGCCTGACCGATTTCATGGGCCAGACCTTCCACGGCGGAACCGACATCTCCGGGCCGCTGGAACGCGCGCTGGACAAACTGGGTGAGCGCAACTGGCAACTGGCCGACCTGCTGGTCGCCTCCGACGGCGAGTTCGGCGCGACGCCGGCCGCTGCCGCCCGGATCCGCCGCGCCAAGGACGAGATGGGGCTGCGCATCCAGGGCGTGCTGATCGGCGACCGCGAGACCATCGGCTTCATGGAAATCGCCGACGACATCTTCTGGCTGCGCGACTGGCGCCGCTATGGCTCGGGTGAAACCGAACTGCCGGGCGCCACCCGCAGCCTGACGGCGAAGTATTTCGCCGGAGCCCTGCGCACGCCCGAGAACCGAGGCCGCACCGTCTCGGGCGCCGACGCGGCCAAGGCCGTGGCTGCCGGCCCCTCCGCCGGTCACAGGCAATAAAGGAAACGCGATGGACGTCGCTCACGAACTGCTGGCCCTGCTCGAACGCTTCGCGGCCCACGCACCGTTGCCCAAGGTTCGCGCGCTGCGGTTGCCGCCGCCGACGCCCGTGACCTCGATCGCCGGCGAGTTCTGTGCGATCGAGCTGGACGACGGCTCGCTGGGTTTGAGCTACGTCCTGCTGGACGAATCGAGCCGGCGCCTGGTGGCCGAGGGCGGCGATCCCAGCCTGGGGCTGGAGGGCGCCGACGCGCTGGCAGTCGCGCGCTGGTTTGCCGACCAGCCCGGAGCGCGCCGCGCACTTGGCTTTGCCGCCGTCAACGCGCTGACCCGGTGCCTGTTCGATCGCGCCGGCTTCGTGCCCGGTCCCAGCGGCGACTCCATCGGCATGTTGGCGCCGCAAGCCTCCGACCACATCGGCATGATCGGCCTGTTCCCACCGTTGGTGAAACGCATCGCCAAGGCCGGCGCCCAACTGACGGTGGTGGAGCTGCGGGCCGACCTGGCCGGCCAGCGCGACGGCTACCGGGTGACGACCGACCGCAATGACCTGGCCACCTGCAACAAGGTGATCTCCACCAGCACCTTGTTGCTGAACGGCACCCTGGACGCGATGCTGGCGGCCTGCGCGCAGGCGCAAAGCTTCTCGGTGATCGGCCCCGGCGCCGGCTGCCTGCCCGATCCGCTGTTCGCCCGCGGCGTGACGCTGGTGGGCGGGACCTGGATCACCGACCGCGAGGCGTTTCGCGCCGCGCTGGCCACCGGCTCCGCGTGGACGGCTGCCGCGCACAAGGTCGCGATCCGGCGCGACGACTACCCGGGTTTCGAAGCGCTGATCGCCCGGCTGTAGCGGTTGCCATGATCACGTTTCACAACGACAGCCATGTGCTGCATCACGGCAGACTGGAAATGTTCCGCGGGGAACTGGTGCCCTGCTTCGAGGTGCCGGAGCGGGTGGACCATGTCCTGCGCGAGTTGCGCGAGCGCCGTCTCGGACCCATCGAGTCGCCGCCGCATTGCGACGAGCTCGCGCTCAGCCGGATCCATTCGAGCCGTTATCTGGATTTCCTGGCCCATGCCTGGGACGAATGGGTGGCGCTGGACCCGGCCAACGTGCAGCGCGATGCGATCCCATCGTACTGGCCGGTTCGCACCTTCCGCTCCGATGTGCTGCCGGCCAGCTTCGCCGCGCGGCTGGGCCTGTTCTCGTTCGACGCGGGCAGTCCACTGACAGCCGGCACCTGGGCCGCGGCTCGCAAGGGTGCCGATTGCGCCATCGCGGCGGCGCAGCAAGTCCTGGCCGGCGGGCGCGCCGCCTTCGCGCTGACCCGCCCGCCGGGCCATCACGCCGGCGTCGACTTCTTCGGCGGCTACTGCTTCCTGAACAATGCCGCGCTCGCGGCGCAAAGCCTGCGCGACGGCGGCGCGCAGCGGGTCGCCGTGCTGGACATCGACTACCACCACGGCAATGGCACCCAGGCCATCTTCTACGAGCGTTCCGACGTGTTCTACGCCAGCCTGCACGGCGACCCGCATACCGAGTACCCGTACTACCTGGGTTATGCGGATGAAACAGGCAAGGGCCAGGGACTGGGCTGCAACCTCAATTTGCCGCTGGCGCGCGGTACGGCTTTCGCGGCCTGGCGCGAAGCGCTAGGCCAGGCGTTGCGAGCCATCGCCGTATTTGAAGCGCAGGCGCTGGTGGTGTCGCTGGGAGTGGACACCTTCGCCGGTGACCCGATCGCGGGCTTTGCCCTGGCGAGCCCGGATTACCTGCGCATCGGCGAGGACCTGGCGGCCGCCGGTCTGCCCACCGTGCTCGTGTTCGAAGGCGGCTACGCGGTCGGCGAGATCGGCATCAACGCCGTGAACGTGCTGGACGGCTTCAGCCAGCGCGCCGTCTGAGGCCGTCGTCGGCTGGGCGGGCCGACCGCGCGACGGCAGCCATCGGTAGCAGCCATAGAGGGTCGTGCCCACGCCCAGGGCGTCGCGCACGCCCAGCGCCGGCAGGCCTTTGAGCCAAGCGAACATCACCCACAGCAGCGACGAAAAGAACCACCACACCGACGCGTATTTGGCGCCGCGGCCGTTGTGCGCCCAGACAAGACTGCCCGCCGCGCCGACGACAAGCGCCATCCAGTCCAGGTGATTTGCCAATGCGTTCATGCGAAGAAGTGCGCCCATTCTTAAGGCAGACTTCGCGCCCGCAATTGGCATGGCTCAACAGCCGCGAAAAATCGGTGTTTTTGCGCCGGGAGTGTTCCGTCGTACCAACACCGGCCCCAGGCCGCCGCGACTTATTCCACTTGATCGATGCGGGCGATCAGCGCAGGAATCGCAACAGCAGGCGCGCGACTTCTTCCGGCTGTTCCTGCTGCACCCAATGGCCGGCGCCGTCCACCAGGTCGCAGGATTTCATCTGCGTGCAGGCGCTGCGCTGCATCGCCTCCAGCGCGCCCGGGCGCTGGTACACGCCCCAGTCGGCGCGCCCGGCGATGAAGCAGGACGGCACGTCGATGGTGCGGCCGGCAAATACCTTCAGGTCCGGCGCGTTCAGGCCGCTGGTCTCGCAGCGATACCACTGCAGTCCGCCCTGGAATCCGGTCCGCGCGAATTCGCCGCTGTAGACGCGAAGTTCGTCTTCGCTCAGCCACTTGCAACTTTCGATCTGCCCCGGCGCCGGCATGAACGGCGCCACAGTCTGCGCCATCCCCTCGTTGAGCTTCATGATGTAGTAGGTGGGCATCCGGCTCAGTTCGGCGGCGGCCCACTCCTTCAGGGGAAGCGGCTGGTTGTCCGGCCAGTCCGCACTCTTGTGGTGGAAATAGGCCCGCAGGAAGGCATGGA
>JAAOZX010000023.1 GCA_012274225.1 Comamonadaceae bacterium
AACGACCACATCATTCGCGAGGCGTCCGGGCCCCGGGCGTCGCTGTTCGGCTGGCCGGCCGCCCCGCCGCTCCAGGCATGGCCGAGTTGCTCCACCTCGACCAGGGTGGCGACCGTGCTGCGCCTGAGCTTGAAGTCGGTGATCGTCATCGGATAGCGCTCGCCGCGCCGTACGCTCCGACTGGGGCCCGCACGCGCGCCCACCGCGGCGCCCCAGGCCTGGGCCGCGGCCTGCGCATTGGCGCGCGACACCACCGCGTCGGCTCTGCCGTGGATGACCATCAAGGGCGGCCACGACACGGCAGCGGCAGGCGTGGCCAGTGGCATCGCGGTGCGCCCGCCGTGCATCGCCCGGACGGCGGTCAGCGTTGAATTGGCGGCCCCCGGCGGAATCCCCGAATGCATCATCACCGCCTTGAAGCGGCCGGGATGCCGGGTGACCAGCAGCGCCGCCATGCTGGCGCCGGCCGACAGCCCCGCAATGGCGATGCGGTCGCGGTCAACCGGGTACAGCAGGCACACCTGTTCGACCGCCGTCATGATCAGCTGAGCTTCGCCGTAAGCACGCCCGGAGCGGGTGTCGAACCAGTTCCAGCAGCCCTGGGCGTTGGCCATGCGGTCCTGTTCGGGATACAGCACCAGGAACCGCTCGCGCGCCGCGACCCGGTTCATGCGGGTGGCCATGGCGAAGCTGCCGGCGTCCTGGCCGCACCCGTGCAGCATGACCAGCAACGGCAGGCGTTCTCCCAGCGCGACCCCAGGCGGGCGGTAAAGGCGGTAGCGCCGGGCCCCGGCCGCGCCCAGCGCCAGCCCGGCCAGCCAGTCGCCTGCGCCCGGCGGCGGCCGGCGCCGTTGTGCGGGGGCTTTGAAACCCAGCGCCCGGGTTTGGGTCTTCCGGCCCAGGCCGGCGGCCCGGGCAGCGGCCTTCAGGGTATTGCGGGTGATGGCCAGGAAACTGCGTTCGAAGGCCCTCGCCCAAGCTGAGCGGCGGATTCGTCGTGACATCGGGCATTCTGCACGGCGGCCCCTTCGCCGGGGATGGCAAGGGCTTTTCGAGCCACGAGGCCCCGGTCAACGGCTGAACGCGGTCTTGCGTTAATAGTGGGCAGCCCGGTTCGGGCAGCAATCTGCTCAACTTTTCCAAGTAAAGACATCACATGAACAAGCTCCTCGCCATCCTGGTCGCCTCCCTCTTCACCGTCGGCGCCTTCGCGGCTTCCCACACTGGCGCGCCGATGGCCGCCGCATCCGGCGCCATGCCCGCTGCTTCGGCCGCCGCCAAGACCGAAATGAAGGCCGACGCCAAGGCCGACGCGAAGGCCGCCAAGGCCACCGCCAAGGCTGAAAAGGCCAAGGCCAAGGCCGATGCCAAGGCCGCCAAGAAGGCCGCCGCGGCCCAAAAGAAGGCCGAGAAGGCCGCTGCCGGCGCCAAGGCCGAAAAGAAGACCACCGCTGCCGAGGCCACCAAGGATAAGGCTGTCGTGGACGCCGACGCCAAGAAGGCCAAGGCCGAAGTCAAGGCCGATGCCAAGAAAGAAGAAGCCAAGAAGTAATTCTTTCCTCTTCACTCCAAATGCCCGCTTAGGCGGGCATTTGCTTTTCTAGCGCCGGCCGAAGCTCCTTCACCGGTTCCGCCGCCGACGGCGACCCTGTGAAAATCATCGCACCATGAGCAAGCTCGCCCCTTCCCCGAAGTTCACCACCCCTGCCGGTTTCGCCACCTTGCCCCTGGCGCCCGCCACGCTGGCCAACCTGGAGCGGCTGGGCTATCTGGAAATGACGGCCATCCAGGCCGCCAGCCTGCCGACAGCCCTGCTGGGCAAGGACATCATCGCCCAGGCCAAGACCGGCAGCGGCAAGACCGCGGCTTTTGCGCTGACGCTGCTGGCCAACCTGAACCCGCGCCGCTTCGCCGTGCAGGCGCTGGTGCTGTGCCCCACGCGCGAACTGGCGGACCAGGTCACTTCGGAGATTCGCCGGCTGGCCCGTGCCGACGACAACATCAAGGTGGTGACGCTCTGCGGCGGCGTGCCGTTGCGCGGGCAATTGGCCACGCTGGAGCACGGCGCGCACATCGTGGTGGGGACCCCCGGACGCGTGATGGATCACCTGGCGCGCGAGAGCCTGAAGCTGGATGCGCTGAACACGCTGGTGCTCGACGAAGCCGACCGGATGCTCGACATGGGCTTCTTCGACGACATCGTGACGGTGGCGCGGCAATGTCCGAAGACGCGGCAGACACTGCTGTTTTCGGCGACTTATCCGGAAGGCATCTCCAAGCTGGCGGCGCAGTTCATGCGTGAACCGGTCACGGTGAAGGTCGAGGCCCAGCATGCGGGCGGGCAGATCGAGCAGCGCTGGTACGAGGTGGAGGATCGCGAGCGCATCGCCGCGGTGAGCCTGTTGCTGAATCATTTCCGGCCCGCCAGCACGCTGGCGTTCTGCAACACCAAGGCGCAGTGCCGCAGGCTGGCCGATGCGTTGAAAGCCCAGGGCTTCAGCGCGCTGGCGCTGTACGGCGAGCTGGAGCAGCGCGAACGCGACCAGGTACTGGTGCGCTTCGCCAACCGCAGCTGCTCGGTGCTGGTGGCGACCGACGTGGCCGCCCGCGGCCTGGACATCGCGAATCTCGCGGCCGTGATCAACGTCGACGTGACGCCCGACTCGGAGATTCATATCCACCGCATCGGCCGAACCGGCCGCGCGGGTGAGACTGGCCTGGTGCTGAACCTGGTGAGCATGGACGAGATGGGGTCGGTGGGCAAGATCGAGGTGCTGCAGGGACGCGAATCCGAATGGCACAAGCTGGGCGAACTCAAGCCGGCCAGCGCCAAGCCGCTGGCGCCGCCCATGGTCACGCTGCACATCCAGGGCGGCCGCAAGGAAAAGATCCGCCCGGGCGACGTGTTGGGGGCTCTCACCGCCGATCTGGGCTACACGCGCGAGCACATCGGCAAGATCGACGTCAACGAGTTCTCGACCTATGTCGCCATCGACCGCGCCGTTGCGCACGAGGCGGCGCGCCGCCTGAACGACGGCCGCATCAAGGGCAAGAGCGTGAAGGTGCGGGTGCTGGAAGACTGAAACAATCGCCGGGAGGCCGCGCCGGGTCGCCCGCACTGCTACGCCTGAAGGAGACCGGCGCCGGGACCCCGGAGTACGCGACCCGGGGGCGGATTCCTACAGGCGTTCCGCGGTAACCGGGAAAAAAATACCCGCACCCTGTTGGCTTCCGCTGCTTCGGGTGATCTCACGAGGTGTCAAGGTGCCTGACCTCCCCTTCCGGACCCTGCTGTACCGCTATTTCTTTTTCGATTGGCTGTTCAAGGACGCCCGCCGCGGCGATGTGTTCGAACGCGCCGCGGCCTGGCGGCACAACCACGAGCAGGCCCACTGGCTCCTGACGTACATGCGGCGCTGGCTGTACTTCGGCCTGGTGCTGTACGGACTGGGGCAATTCGCCGAGGTGCTGCTCAACGCACCGGAGCTGTCGTCGTTCTTCTACGTGCCGGCGTCGCTCAGCGTGCCGGTGGATGCCGTCATCGGCGCGGCATGGGTCGGGCTGAAGGCGTTGCCGCGGCCGTTCTGACGCGAACACGGGGCCGGGCGGCGACCCGGCGCCGCGGACTCATGTTCTCCGGGCAATCAACCCATAGAGGAACAGCACGACCAGCGCACCAACCACCGAAGCGATGAATCCGGCGCCGCTGCCGACCGTGTACCAGCCCATCGCCTGGCCGGCGTAGGTCGCGAGCAGCGAACCGGCAATCCCCAGCAAGGTGGTAAGGATGAAGCCCATCGGATTGTTGCCCGGCATGACCGCGCGGGCCACCAGCCCTGCTACGAAGCCGATGATGATGGTCCAGATGAGATGCATGGCGAAGGTTCCTTCAGTGACTTGGTGCAAGCCATCGTAAGAGCCGGCATGTCGCGCTCCTGTAGGACGGCGGCGTGAACCTTGCTGAATGGAACAGCCCCGTCCGTGTAACCTCGCACCGATGACCGATTCCTCCACTGCTGCCGCCGCCCGGCCCGAAGCGCCCCGCTTGCCGCCCGCGCGGCCGCTCTGGCGGGTGTTCCTGGCCTTTCTCGGGCCGATGATCCTGGCCAACATCCTGCAGTCGCTGTCGGGCACGCTCAACAACGTGTTCGTCGGCCAGATGCTGGGCACTCGCGCGCTGGCCGCGGTGGCGGGCATGTTTCCGATCGTCTTCTTCTTCATCTCGCTGGTGATCGGCGTCGGCGCCGGGGCCTCGGTGCTGATCGGCCAGGCCTGGGGCGCGCACGAACCGCACAAGGTCAAGGCGATCGCCGGCACCGCGCTGTCGCTGGGCCTGCTGCTGGGACTGGCGGTGGCGCTGTTCGGCGGCACCTTCACCGAGGCGCTGTTGCGCATGCTGGGCACCCCGCCGGACGTGCTGCCGATGGCTGTCGGCTATGCCCGGGTGATGATGCTGGCGATGCCGGGACTGCTGGTGTTCATCCTCTACACCCAGTTGATGCGCGGCGTCGGCGACACGCTCACGCCGCTGTATGCACTGGTGCTGTCCACGTCGGTGTCCTGCGTGCTGACGCCGGCGTTCATCCGCGGCTGGTGGGGCCTGCCGCAGCTGGGCGTGACCAGCGCGGCGGCGGCGTCCATCATCGCCTTCGGCTGCGCACTGGCTTTCCTGGCCTGGTTCATGCGCCGCCGCAAGCATGCGCTGGCGCCCGACATGGAACTGCTGCGTGCGCTGCGCATCAATCCGCGCCTGCTGCGGCTGGTGATCCGCATCGGCCTGCCCACCGGCGTGCAGATGGTGGTCATCTCGCTGGCCGAGATCGTCTTGCTGTCGATGGTCAACGGCTTCGGCTCCAATGCCACGGCTGCCTACGGCGCGGTGAACCAGGTGGTCAACTATGTGCAGTTCCCGGCGCTCTCGATCGCGATCACCGCGTCGATCCTCGGCGCGCAGTCCATCGGCGCCGGGCGCACCCACATGCTGGGCACGATCACCCGCACCGGTCTGAAGATGAACCTGGCCATCACCGGCAGCCTGGTGCTGATCGGTTACCTGTTCTCGCGGCATCTGGTCAGCGCCTTCGTCACCAGCCCGCCGGTGATCGAGCTGGCGCAGACCCTGCTGCACATCATGTTGTGGAGCAGCCTGGTGTTCGGCTTCCAGTCGCTGCTGGGCGGGGTGATGCGCTCCAGCGGCGCGGTACTGGTGCCCACCGGCATCTCGATCTTCTGCATCGCCGCCATCGAGGTGCCGTCGGCGTGGTGGCTCAGCCGCCGGTTCGGTATCAACGGCGTGTGGATGGCCTATCCGATCACTTTTGTCTCCATGCTGGTGCTGCAGGCGAGCTATTACCGGCTGGTCTGGCGCAAGCGCAAGATCGAGCGGCTGGTCTGAAGCCGGAGGCTTCGCGGGCGGAGCGACAATGGGGCATGTGCGGCTCGTACGATCACCTGCGCTTCGAGGTCCCATTCGTCCTCCAGGACCAGGGCATCCGGTCGCTGCATTTCACCCACGGCGAGGTGCAAAGCAGCATGCGGGTGAGCCACCCCGACGAGCTGCAGGTGGACTACACCCGCACCATGATGAGTTTCCTGCTGCTCGACCCGCGGCCGCGCCGGATCACCATGATCGGACTGGGCGGCGGGTCGCTCGCCAAGTTCTGCCACCGGCACCTGCGTTCGGCCGTCATGACCGTGGTGGAGAACAACCCCGAAGTCATCGCCCTGCGCCGCGACTTCAGCATTCCGGATGACGACGAGCGGCTCACCGTGCTCGCCGACGACGGCGCGGTCCATGTGGCCACCGTCGCGCCGGGCAGCATCGACGTGCTGCTGGTCGACGGTTTCGATCACACCGGCCAGCCGCCGCAGCTTTGCTCTCAGGCCTTCTACGACGACTGCCGGCGCGCGCTGGCACCGGGCGGACTGCTGGTGGTCAACCTGCACATCGACCATCCGGAGCACGACCTCATGATCCGGCGCATCGCTGCGAGCTTTGCCGGCAACGCCATGGAAGTGATCGCCGGCGAAAGGGCCAACGGCATCGTGCTGGCGGGCCGCGAACGGCCGGTGACACTGGAAGCGCTCCACAACCGGGAATGGGCCAGCGTTCTCGGTACCACCGCGCGGCGGCAGTTGAGTGCGGAGTTCGCGCAGATCGGCTGGAACGCCCGCTCCCTGCCGACACCGCTCGAGCGGCAACCGAGCTGAGGTGGGATCCGTCTTGCAGTTTGCCCTATGACCGCCACTCCCATCAGCAGCGCAGCCGATCGCAACAAGCAGCCGATCCTCGATGTGTTGCGCCAGATCCTGCCCGAACGAGGAACCGCGCTCGAAATCGCGTCGGGAACCGGCCAGCATGTCGCGTGGTTCGCTGCCGGGCTGCCGAACTGGCACTGGCAACCAACCGACGCCGCGGTGACAGCGTTGCCGGCGATCGCCGCCACCGTAGCCCAGGCCGGACTGCTGAACGTGCGCGCGCCGCTGCGGCTGGACGTGCTGTCGCCGCGCTGGCGGGACAAGGCCCGCCGTTCTTCCAGCCGTTCGATGCGATCTACTGCGCCAACATGCTGCACATCGCCCCCTGGGCCACCTGCGGCGCCCTGATGCGCGGCGCGGCGCGCCACCTCGCGGCCGAAGGCGTGCTGCTGACCTATGGGCCGTACTTCGAGGAAGACGTCGCGACCGCGCCCGGCAACCTGGCCTTCCACCAGAGCCTGCGCCTGCGCAACGCGGCCTGGGGCATCCGGCGGCTGAACGACGTGGCGCAGGAAGCGGCGCTGGCCGGATTGCGGCTGGCGGCCCGGCATGAGATGCCGGCCAACAACCTGCTGCTGGTGTGGGCGCGGGACCCGAACGGGCGCTGAGCAAGCTCCCTCGCGCGCAGCGCGACCTGTTCGGAGTCGCCCCTATTCGACGCCGAGCAGCGCGTAGATCCGGCGCACGTACTCGCCGAATTCGGGGCTGGTCTTGAGCTGGAGCCTGCGCGGCTCCTCCAGCTCGATCGTGAAGAAGTCGGCCATGCGCGCCGGACCGGCCGTGAGCACGGCGCAGCGCGAGCCGAGAAACACCGCTTCCTGGATGCTGTGCGTCACCACCACGAAGGTTGTTCCGCTCTCGGCCCAAATTCGCAGCATCTCCATGTTCATCTTTTCGCGGGTCAGCGCATCCAGCGCGCCGAACGGCTCGTCCATCAGCACCAGCTTGGGCGCGTGAATCAGGGCGCGGGCAATCGCGGCGCGCTGCTGCATGCCACCCGAGAGCTCGTAGGGAAACTTCTGGTCGCATCCGGACAAGCCGACCATCTCCAGCAATTGGCGGGCCCGCGCGCGCGCCTGCTTGCGGTCCAACCCCAGGATGTCCGCGGGCAGCAGGACGTTGTCGAGGACGGTGCGCCACTTCAGCAGCAAGGGCTGCTGGAACACCATACCGACGTCGCGCCCCGGGTTGAACGTGGTGCCCGCGCCGCCGACTTCCAGCGTGCCGCCGTCATGGCCCTGCAGCCCTGACAGGATCTTCAGCAGCGTCGTCTTGCCGCAACCGGACGGCCCGACCAGCGACACCATGTCGCCGGGAAAGATGTCCATCGTGACGTCGGACACCGCGAGAAACTCCTCGTTGCGCTTGCGGTAGACCTTGCGCAGGTTGCGCATCCGGATCAGCGGCTCGGCGAGCGCAGCCCCGGTGGGTTGCGGGCTGTTCACGACAGCCACCGTTGCAGGTTGTCCTTCACAAAGGCATCGTCGCTCAGGCCGCCGTGCTGCCGGTACACCCGATCGATCTGCTGCGCCTGGCCCGGGCCCAGGCCCTCGGCCGGGTCCAGGCACCAGATGCCTTCCAGCAGGCCCTGGCGCCGCAGCACCTCGTGGCAGCCGGCGATGCAGCCCAGGAAATTGTTGGCCACGTCGAAGAAGGCGCCGTTGCAGTCGGTGACGCGCGCGTCCAGCGCCAGCAGTTCCGCGCTGAGGCTGCCGCCGCCGACGGCGACCTCGGCCTTGATGCGCGCCAGTTGCTGCACCGCGCTGGCGGTCCACACCGACCAGTGGCCCAGCAGCCCACCGCGGAAACGCACGGTCACCGGCGCGCCGTCGCGGATCGCCGCGAACGGCAGCGCCAGGTCGAGCACGATGTGATCGTCGTTGCCGGTGTAGAGAAAGACCCGCTCCTCGGCACGCGCGTCGACCACGCCGCGCACCACGTCGAGCGTGCGGTAGCGGTTGAAAGGCGCGACCTTGATCGCCAACGCGTTCGGGATCGAAGCGAAGCGGCGCCAGAAATCGGCGGAGAGCACCGGGCCGCCGACAGCGGTCTGCAGGTAAAAGCCCACCAGTGGAATTTCGCGGGCCACGGCCTCGCAATGGGTGATGAGCGGGTCCTCCGGCGAACCGGCCAGGGCCGCCAGGCTGAGCAGGCCCGCGTGATAGCCCAGGCCGACGGCGGTGCGCGCTTCCGCCGTGGCCTGTGCGGTGGCGCCGCACAGGCCGGCGATCATGACCATGGGACGCTCGGTCCAGGCCAGCCGGTCCTCCATCGCGCTGCGCAGCACCGTTTCGTACAGGCCGTGCTCGCGGATGCTGAATTGCGTCGTGTGCACGCCCACCGCCAGCCCGCCGGCGCCGGCATCCACGTAGTAACGGGTCAGGGCACGCTGGCGCTTGCGGTCGAACTGGCGCTGGGCGTTCAGCGCCAGCGGATGCGCCGGAATCACCGCCCCCTGCGCCAGCAGCGAGAGCACGTCGGCGGGGAGGTCGGAACGGTTCAAAGGCATGGCAGCTCCTGGACGGCGCGAGGTTTCAAGCAAACTCGGGGCCCGCGATGGCGTGAATGAAATGGGTCTGCCCGCGCGGGATGCGCTGCTCGGCCGTGGCCAGTGCCATGCGCGCGAAGCCGCGCTGCGGCGCGAAGCCGGCGTCGACCAGCGCCTGCCGCAACAAGGGGCGGTCGTCCGGCACGTCGATCAGCACCGGGCCGGACAGTGCCGCCGCGGCCTCCTGCATCACCGCCACTGCGGTCGGCTCGTCGGTGGCGACCAGCGGGCCGATGTGATCGGCCAGGCGGCCGGCCCGCACGATGGCGAACCCCAGCGCATGCCGCACATAGCGCGAATCGGGACGGCCCAGCAGCTCGCCGAGCACGCGCTTGCGCGCGAAGCCCAGCGCCTCCTGGTCCAGCTCGGCCAGGGTGTCCAGGTCGGGTTTGGCCAGCGGCAACGCCGGCCCGCTGGCGGGACGGGCCTCGCGCCGCCAGCGGGTCAGCCGCCACAGGGGCTCGAAGCCGAACTGCAGATACAAAGCCTCGCCCTGCGGCGTGGCGTCGAGCATCGCGATGCGCCCGTGGTCATGGATGTCGCGGATGCACTGCTCGAACACGCGGCGGGCCAGGCCCCGGCCGCGCCGGTCGGGTCGCACCAGGATCATGCTGATCCAGGCCACGCCGCGGCCGGTCAGGCTGGCCAGGGCGCCGGGGCGGCTTTCTCCCATTGGCAACACGGCACCGCTGGCCGCGATCCGGCCCTGTTCGTCGCGCACGACGTAAATCGTGCCGCAGGAACAAAAGACGCCCCAGTCCTGGGCCGTCTGGTTCCAGCCGCTGTGCACGACCAGCTCGCCCAGCATCGCCAGCGCGTCGGGCGTGAGTTCAGCCAGCTTTTCCACGACGACCTCGGCGCTGGCCGCGCGGGGTTCAGTACTTGCCATCACGGGCCTCGAACTTGGTCGGCTTGCCATACAAACGCTGCTCGCGCGAGATCCAGTCCGCCACCCATCCGATCTGGCGCAGCAGCGGAACGCGCGGATAACCGAACAGGCTTTCGGCCTGGCTGGTGTTCATCAGCCACGCCGTCGGTGCTTCCTGTCCGGTGAGGGTGACCGGCTTTTCGAAGCGACGCGCGAATTCCTCGGCCAGCCAGCGGATCGATGTCATCGGTCCGCTGACATTGAGCGGCGACGTCGGCACCGTGGCCACCGCCAGGCAGCGCAGCGCCTGGGCATTGGCGTCGCCCTGCCAGATCACGTTGACGTGGCCCATGGTCACGTCCACCGGCTGGCCGCGCCAGACCTTCAGGGCCACGTCGGCCAGCACGCCGTAGCGCAGGTCGATCGCATAGCTGAGCCGGAACAATCGGCCGGGCGTGCCGTGCTGCCGGGAGAAATATTCGAACATGCGCTCGCGCCCGACGCAGGAATTGGCGTATTCGCCGGGCGGCGACAGCACCTCGGATTCGCTCGCGCCCTGGCTGATCACCGGCACGAACGGATAGACGCAGGCGGTGGAGAACGCCACGATGCGCGAGCGCCGGAAAGCCTGCGCCACCAGCGCCGGCACGTGGGTGTTCATGGCCCAGGTCAGCGGATTGTCGGCGTCGGCGCCGAACTTGCGCCCCGCCATGAACACCACGTTGACGCATCGGGGCAAGGCCTCGATCGCGTCGCGGTCCAGCAGGTCGCAGGCGATGGTCTCGATGCCGTGCGACTGCAGGCTCTCACGCACGCCGGGCTCGCTGAAGCGCGCCACGGCGATCACGCGCCGGCCCGGCATGGCGTTGCGCGCCAGCCGTGCGAGCGTGGGTCCCATCTTGCCGCCCACGCCCAGGATCAACAGGTCGCCTTCGACGCCGGCCAGGTCGCGGATCAGGTCGCGCGAGGGCGTAGCCAGGTAATCCTCGAGCGTGCGCTCGGTTTCGAAGCGCTCGGGAAACGGCAGCTCGTCGAGCACCGCCGTCGGGGTTGCGGAGGGAATGGTCATTGCAGTCTCGCGTCTTGAGTGATGAACAGCCGCTCCAGCAGCAGGACCAGCCAATAGAGCAGCACGCCCAGGCCCGTGATCAGCAGCACGGCCATGAACACGGCGGGCGTGTCGAGCGAGGCCTGCACCTGGATCATCAGGTAGCCCAGGCCCTTGTCGGAGGCGATGAATTCACCCACCACGGCGCCGGCGACCGCCAGCACGGTGGCCACCTTCATGCCGGAAAACACATAGGGCAGCGAGCCGGGCAGCTGGATGTAGCGAAACAACTGCCAGCGCGAACCCTTGAGCGCGCGCACCAGGTCCAGCAGGTCCGGCTCGGTCTCGTTCAGCCCGCGGATGGTGGTGAGCAGGATCGGGAAGAAGCACAGGCTGAAGGTGATCAGGATATTCGGGCCGATGCCGTAGCTGAACCAGACGATGATCAGCGGCCCCAGCGCCACCTTGGGGACCATGTTGAGCGTCACCAGCAGGGGGAACACCAGCAGCATCAGGCGCCGGCTGGTGATGAACAGCAGCGCAGCCAGAATGCCCAGCACCACGCCGAGCAGATAGCCGGCAAATACTTCCAG
>JAAOZX010000150.1 GCA_012274225.1 Comamonadaceae bacterium
AGCGACTGGTGGAAGAAATGCTGGCGGACTAC
The DNA here is from genome assembly GCA_012274225.1 of Comamonadaceae bacterium. Classification (GTDB taxonomy): domain Bacteria; phylum Pseudomonadota; class Gammaproteobacteria; order Burkholderiales; family Burkholderiaceae_C; genus Ramlibacter. Next base: position 33 of record JAAOZX010000150.1, read on the forward strand.
CGGGGGCGACACCCGGCACTGGAACAGGTGGTGCTGCGCATCGGCACCATCCTGGGCGCAACCGTGCACAACCAGATCACCGACCTTTTCGAGAAGCCGCGGCTGCTCGCCATCGCCGGCTCGGACAGCCCCTTTGTCTTTATCTGGGACCAGGATGTGGTTGCCATCGTCGTGCGGGCTGTCCGCGGCGGGCCGACCGGCATTTTCAACGTGGCGGGCGACGGCGCCTTGACCATCCACGAAATCGCGGCACGCCTGGGCAAGCGCTGCCTGGTGTTGCCCGCCGGGTTGTTGAAGGCGGCGCTGGCCACGCTCAAGCCCCTCGGACTGACGCAGTATGGCCCGGAACAGCTGGACTTTCTGCGCTACCGGCCGGTACTGCTCAACACCCGGCTGAAGACGGTCTTCGGCTACACCCCGCGCTACACCTCCTCCGAGGTGTTCGAAATCTATCGCAAGGCGCGCATGACCGATGCCGGCCGAAGCGCCGCTGCGCAAGATCCCCCACCGCGAGGAAGCTGAGATGAAATCGTTCTTCCTGCCCACCGCATGCACCCTGCTGCTGGCGCTGTCGTACTCCGGCGCACAGGCCATGACGCTGCAGGTCCGCACCGAAGACGGCATGCCGCTGGGTCTGGTCATGGTGACGCAGGTCGCCAACCCGGCAGTCGTCATCGACGCGTCGGACAACGGCTATCCCGCTTCCGGCAAGCTGCAGCAGGGGCTGTTCGAGACCACGCGGTTCACCGATGCCAAGGGCCAGGCCGTGTTGCCGGACAGCGCGCGGCCCTTTCGCCTGCGACTGAGGAAACCGGGGTTCAAGCTGCTGACCCTGGAAGCTGCGGACCTGGGCGCCAACCGGGTGCTGACCCTGGTTGCGGAGACCGATACCCGGGCGCTGGCCGAGCAGCGACCGTCCAATGCCTGGACGTCCACGCTGGGCAAGACGCTGACCGACGACGTGATTCGCAAGGAGTTCGTGCTGCAGTGCGGCTTTTGCCACCAGCAAGGGTCGGCGTTCCTGCGCCGCGATCGCAGCGCGGCCGAGTGGAGCACCGCGATCCAGCGCATGGTGCGCTACGGAGCGCGCCTGTCCACCCAGGCGCAAAAGGATCTCCCGGCATTGCTGCAGGCGCACTGGCAGGAGATCAACGCCCATCCGGATCGGGTGCCGGACGCAACGCCGTGGACGCCCGATCTGGCCGGCACGCAGATCACCGAGTTGGCTATCGGCGACCCGTTCTCGCAGATGCACGACTTCCTGGCGCATAGCAACGGCATGGTCTATGTCGGCGACAACCTGCAGGACCGCATCTACGAGATCAACCCGGACACCGGCGCCTATACCGTCTACAAGATCCCACCCGCCGCGGGCGACAAGCTCGGCGGCCTGCTGACCGGGCGGTTGCGCGAGTTTCCGAAACACGAGACCTACCAGGGCATCCACTCGCTGGCTGAATCCAGGAAGGACGGCCATGTGTTCATCACGCCGTCGTACCAGCGGCGGCTGATCGAGTTCGATCCGAAGACCAAGGCGTTCACCTATCACGAGATGGAGAGCGGGTTCTATCCGCACACCATCCGCCTCGACGCCAAGGACCGGGTCTGGTTCACGCTCGCGCTGTCCAACCAGGTCGGGATGTTCGACCGCGGCACCGGCCGCTTCACCACCTACGACCTGCCGTATCGCAGCTTCATGGAAGAGCTGACGGTGAAGCTGACGCCGTTCTTCTTCAAGCTGATCGGCTGGGGCCTGCCGGTGACCAACTGGGTGCGCATCGACCATGTCTCGACCGGGGTGCCGCTGCCCTACGGCATCGACATCGCGCCCGATGGAACCGTCTGGATCGCCCGACTGCACACCGACGAGATCGCTTCCATCGACCCGTCCAGCGGCAAGGTCGCCATGGTCGCCACGCCGTTGCACGCGCCGAGACGACTGCGCATCGATCGCGACGGCAACCTGTGGATCGTCATGTTCAACGAGTCGGCCATCCTGCGTTACGAGCCGGCGCTGCGCCGGTTCACGAAATTCGAGCTGCCGGTGCTCCCCAGGGGCAGCGAGACGCCTTACTCGCTGAATGTGGACCGGCAGCGGCATCAGGTCTGGGTCACCGGCACCAACTCGGACTCGGTGCAGCGCCTGGACATCGCGACCCGCACCTGGCAGTTCTACCCGCTGCCCCGCAAGGTCACGTTCACCCGCGACGTCGAATTCGGCGCCGATGGCCGCGTGTTCCTGACCAATGGCAGCTTTCCCTCCTGGCACATCGAGGACGGTCAACCCACGTTCATCCAGCTCAAGCCCGGCAGCGCCGCTGCGCCATGATCCGTCGCCACGGCCTGTTCCTGCTGTCGTGCCTGCTGGCGTTCACCGCGGGGCACATGTTCAACTACACGGTCATCTTCTATCTGCAGGAGGCGGTGGGCTCCGACTTGCTGTCGGGGCTGGGCTTCGCCCTGGCCTTCGGCAGTTCCATCGTCTTCGGCTGGTTCGCCGGCGTCGTGTGCGATCGCGTCGCGCCGGGCTGGGTCATCCACGCGGCCCAGGCGATGTTCCTGGTCGGGCTGGCCTGTCTCTGGTGGGCGGAGGCCGGCGCGGCAAACGGGCTGCGGCCGGCCTGGGCCTTGGTCGGCGCCTTCGCAGGTGGGTTGGCATGGTCGTTCGTCGGTCCGGCGCGGCTGACCACACTCGGTCAGATCGCCTCGCCCAGTGAACTGCGCCCGCTCACCATCCTGTTCAACCTGCAGGTGCTGGTCGGCTTCGGCCTGGCGCCGCTGGTCATCGGCCTGGTGCGCAGCCACGCCGGATGGTCCCAGGTCCTGGCCGTCGACGCGCTCGGATTCGTCGCTTCCTCGGCCTTGCTGATCGGCCTGCGAACCCACGCCAACCCCGCGCCGAGCACACGATCCGTCTGGGCCGACATCGCGGAAGGTTTCCGCACCGTGGGCGCGGCGCCGCTGCTGCGGCAACTGATGATCGCCACCGTGATCGCCTATGCGATGACCGGGCCCATGCAGATCCTGCTGCCCAAGCTCGCCCGCCAGGAACTCGGCCTGTCCGAGGCGCAGCGCGGCGCCTACCTCGGGCTGATGGCCTTCTGCCTGATCGCAGGCGGTGTGCTGGCGCTGATGCTGGCGCGGCGGCTGCACCACGGCCATACCATCCTCGGCGGCGTGGTGGTGGGCAGCCTGCTGTTCGCCCTGCTCTCCACCGTGTCGTCGCCGATCCTGTCGGCGCTGGTCCTGGCGTGTGTCGGCGTGACCGGCGGGATGGTGGTGAGCCTCGTCGTTTCGGGCATCCAGGTGCAGGCACCCCCGGGCGTCCGCGGCCGGGTGATGTCCATGTATGCCATCACCTCGCAGGTCCTGCCCGCCATGTCGGGCCTGGCGGCGGGCGTGCTGGTCGGGCCGGTTGGCTTGCGGCCTGCGATCGCGGCAGCCGGACTCGCGCTGGCGGCCATCGCCGTGCTGGCGGCCCTGGCCATGCCCGCGCTGTGGCGTCATCCGGGGCGCTGACGACGGCTCATCGCTTAAAATCGGCCCTCCCCGCCACGCTGCGCCACCGGTGCAACGGTATCCGGAGGGATGCCGTTTTTGCGCCCGAGGCGCCGATCTTTCGTTCCAGAAACTGGAATCCGACCCCAAATGAGCGACAAGCCCCAGCAACCCGGCCTCGACAGCCTGTCCAAATCTTTCGAGCCCGCCGCCATCGAGGCCAGATGGGGCCCGCTTTGGGAGGAGCGCGGTTACGGGCGCGCGGGCTATCGCGGCACGGGACAACCCCAGGCCGGCCAGCCCTCCTTCGCCATCCAGCTGCCGCCACCCAACGTAACGGGCACGCTGCACATGGGCCACGCCTTCAACCAGACCATCATGGACAGCCTGACGCGGTACCACCGCATGCGCGGCTTCAACACGGTCTGGGTGCCGGGCACCGACCACGCGGGCATCGCCACGCAGATCGTGGTGGAGCGCCAGTTGCAGGAGCAGGGCCAGTCGCGCCATGACCTGGGACGCCCGAACTTTGTGGCCAAGGTCTGGGAGTGGAAGGAGAAGTCGGGCAACACCATCACCACCCAGATGCGGCGCATGGGCGACAGCGTCGACTGGTCGCGCGAGTACTTCACGATGGACGAAAAGCTCTCGCCCGTCGTCACCGACACGTTCGTGCGGTTGTACGAGCAAGGCCTGATCTACCGCGGCAAGCGGCTGGTCAATTGGGACCCCGAGCTGAAGACGGCGGTGAGTGACCTCGAGGTGGAAAGCGAGGAGGAGGACGGGTTCCTCTGGCACATTCGCTATCCCCTGGTCGATCCGGACGGCAAGCTTGGCGCGGGCTTCGACTCGCTCACCGTGGCGACGACCCGGCCCGAAACCATGCTGGGCGACGTGGCGGTAATGGTCCACCCCGAGGACGAGCGCTACCGACACCTGATCGGCAAGAAGGTGAAGCTGCCGCTGTGCGACCGCGACATCCCGGTGATCGCCGACGCGTACGTCGACCGGGAATTCGGCACCGGCGTCGTCAAGGTCACGCCGGCGCACGACGCCAACGACTATGCCGTGGGCCAGCGCCATGGCCTGCCCATCATCGGCGTCCTGACGCTGGACGCGAAGATCAACGACAACGCCCCCGCCGCCTACCGCGGGCTGGACCGCTTCGAGGCGCGCAAACGCGTGGTGGCCGATCTGCAAGCCCAGGGCCTGCTGGCCGAAACCCGCAAGCACAAGCTGATGGTGCCCCGCTGCGCCCGGACCGGTCAGATCGTGGAGCCGATGCTCACCGACCAGTGGTTCGTGGCGATGACCAAGGTCAGCGACAAGGACCCCACCGGCAAGTCGATCGCGCAAAAGGCGATCGATGCGGTGCAGTCCGGCGCCGTGTCTTTCGTGCCCGAGAACTGGGTCAACACCTACAACCAGTGGATGAACAACATCCAGGACTGGTGCATCTCGCGCCAGCTGTGGTGGGGCCACCAGATCCCTGCCTGGTACGACCAGGATGGCAAGGTTTACGTCGGGCGCAGCGAGGCCGAGGCGCAGGCCCAGGCGCCGGGCAAGACCCTGACCCGCGATCCCGATGTGCTGGACACCTGGTATTCGTCGGCGCTGGTGCCGTTCTCGACGCTCGGCTGGCCGGCACGGACCGAGGACTACGCCCTGTACCTGCCCTCCACGGTGCTGGTCACGGGCTACGACATCATCTTCTTCTGGGTCGCCCGGATGATCATGATGACCACGCACTTCACCGGGCAGGTGCCGTTCCGCCACGTCTACATCCACGGCCTGGTGCGTGACTCGCACGGCAAGAAGATGAGCAAGTCCGAGGGCAACGTGCTGGACCCGGTCGACCTGATCGACGGCATCGCCCTGCCGCCGCTGCTGGAAAAGCGCACCACCGGCCTGCGCAAACCGGAGACCGCCCCGGTGGTTCGCAAGAACACCGAGAAGGAGTTTCCGGACGGCATTCCCGCGTTCGGCGCCGACGCGCTGCGCTTCACGTTCGCGTCGCTGGCATCGCTGGGCCGCAACATCAACTTCGACGCCAAGCGCTGCGAGGGCTACCGGAATTTCTGCAACAAGCTCTGGAATGCGACGCGCTTCGTGCTGATGAACTGCGAGGGCCATGACCTGGCCGAAGCGGACGCTTCGCTCACCCAGGCCGACCGCTGGATCGTTTCGATCCTGCAGCGCGCCGAGGCCGAGGTCGCCAAGGGATTCGCCGAATACCGGCTGGACAACGTGGCGGCGTCCCTCTATCAGCTGATCTGGGACGAGTTCTGCGACTGGTACCTGGAAATCGCCAAGGTGCAGATCCAGACCGCCGGGAAGTTCGAGGAGGCCAAGGCCGGGCGAGCCCAGCAGCGCGGAACCCGCCGCACGCTGATCCGGGTGCTGGAAGCCATTTTGCGGCTGGCGCACCCCGTCATCCCGTTCATCACCGAGGAGCTGTGGCAAAAGGTCGCGCCGCTCGCCGGCAAGGCGGGCGATTCCGTCAGCCTCGCGCCCTACCCCGCTGCCAACGAGCAGGCAATCGACCCGGAAGCGGAAGCCGTGATCGCCCGTCTCAAGGCTGTCGTCGACGCCTGCCGCAACCTGCGCGGTGAAATGAACGTATCGCCGGGCACCCGGCTGCCGGCCTATGTGCTGGGCGACGGCGCCTTCATGCGTCAGGCGGCGCCCATGCTGCAGGCGCTGGCCAAGCTGAGCGAGGTGAAGGTGTTCGAGGACGAGGATTCATGGGCCGCCGCTACACAGGCGGCACCCGTGGCCGTGGTGGGCGCCGCGCGCCTGTGCCTTTACATGGAAATCGACATCCCGGCCGAGCGCGCCCGGATCGGCAAGGAAGTGGCACGTCTGCAAGGCGAACTGGCCAAGGCGCAGGGCAAGCTGGCCAATGAGGCCTTCGTGGCCAAGGCACCGCCGGCGGTGATCGAGCAGGAGCGCAAGCGCATCGAGCAGTTCGCCGCGACCCTGGAACAACTGCAAGGCCAGTTGCTGCGACTGCAGTAACCGGCTCGGCAAAGCAACGAAGGCAGGCTTCGCCAGACGGCCCGCGGGGCTGGGGTGCTAACGGCAGTGAGGCAGGTCGACGCGCTGGATAGCGGCCAGCAGTTCGGCGCCGTCCCCGACATAGAAGGCCGGCAGCACCGAGGCGGGCTTGCTGCGCCCCAGGCATTTCTGCAACTTGTAGTCGCTGATGCTGCGGCCGTTGCGGATGTCGTCCTGTTCGCAGCGGGTGGCGCCGTGTCGGGCCGCGGCTTCGGCCAGGGCCGGAAGTTCCGCCGCCGGCTCGAGCTGCAGCAAGGAGACCCGCCCCACCCCATCGATTCCCAGGATACCGAAGGGCTCGCCGATGGCGACCCACTCGACCCAGGTGCGACGGGCAAAGTTGGCGAGATCCCCGGCGATCGACGGCGTGCGCAGCAGCAACGCCTGGTCCACGCTGAGGGTGCGGTTCCAGATCTGCTGCCGCCTAGCGTTGGGCATGGCCAGAAAGCCGTTCACGGTATCGGTGAGTGTCGTCACGAGGTCGGGCGCCTGCTTGGGCAGGCAGCGGTCGATCAGGCCAGGCGCGGCGATCGCGAGGGGATCCTCGTCGTTGGAGCTCCTCAGCAGGACGCGATAGCCGGGCCAATCCACCAACTCGCCGAGCAAGTCCACCCCGTCCATGCCGGGCATCAGGTCGTCGCAGACCAACACCTGGGTGAGCAAACGGCGGTCGGGTTGATCGGCCCAATAGGCGAGGATTTGCGGGATCAGGGGAACGTTCTCGTACCAGTCGTCGACGATCCGCCGCTGGGCCCAGAAATCCGCCTCCCAGCGTGGCGGCTCCTGCTGCAGGTAGTTCAGGCAGGAGTGCGGGCTGGCGAACGTGACGACGTTCCAGTCCTTCGGCAGGGTGGCGGCAAGGCGCTCCAGCGTGTCCGGCTGGTCATCCAGAAGCACCACCGTGCCGGGACTGTGATACAGCGGAAATGGCCGACCCAGCGGGATCGGCCCCGGGTCCAATCCCCGCTCGGCCACCGGCTTTGCGGGCTGGACCAGCCGGGGTTTGGGATTGTTGCGCGCGGGTGCGCGCAGGGTGGTGACAATGGCCTGGAAGGCCGTCGCAAACCGGTCCTGCGAAATACCGACAGAGGCGGCGGCCCTTTGGACCGCGAGGTGCTGCAGCATCAGCCTCCTTGGACGCCTACTGCGTTCAACGTCATGCTGTCGACCTCAATGAAGCAAGCCAACGTCAGCACGTTTCCGATCTTGACCGGAGGCCCAAGACGGTGAATGTGCAGGCCCTGCTTCTTGAGCATGCGCTCGATCGCTGCCGTGGTGACAGTCACGTAGCGAACGATGCCGCGGGCCTTGGCAAAACGGGCGGCTTCCGCCATCAATTTCACCGACAGCGGGCCGAAACTGAGCTGGTAGTTGCCCGCCTGTTCGGCCGCCGCGAGGCGGTCTGTGGCCAGCGCGAAGCGGCTCAGCTCCCAGACATCCGCTGCCGCCGGGGCCGGCTGGCCATTCAGCAGCTGCGGAAAGACGTCCCTGAGCATGTTGGGCCCCAGCGTCGGCAGCAGACGCCAGCAGGCGTCGATGTCGTCCTCCGGCGACCTGGCCAGGATGTACTGCGAATCGTCGCCATCGAATTGATCGATCTCCAGACCGTCATCGGTGGTTTCGACGTCCCATCCCAACCGGACCCGGAAGGTCTCGTAGCGAAGGCGGAACATGCCTTCCCGGTCATTGGCGGATAAGTCCCTGAGCGGCTGTGCAAATACTTGATGTTCCATACTGATCCGTCAAAAATCTCGGTAACTGGATTTAACGGGGCGGAACATCTTGACGCCACTATCAACCTTGCTAGTCTGGCTCCAATGACGAGGAGTTGTTAGTGCCGACTCTGCCTGCAGGCCTGCAAAACCTTGGTTCGCCAGGGCAGCGATTCGATCAGGTTCAGGAGGTGCGGAATGGCCTGGTCCTGCGGAAGGTCATAGCCCTTGCGGTCGATCACCTGCACGTTGGTTCGCGGGGGAACGACGCCGAGCAGCCGCACTTCGCCATCGGCCCGGACCACCCAGTCCCAGGCCAGGGAGACGGCGGGGTTGGCGCCCTGCCCCTGCCACTCGGTCGAGCCGGCCCATTGGGTGTGCTGGTCATGGGCTTGAAGGGCGTCGTCCAGGACCGCGTCGTCATGGGCCGAATGCAGGTGCTCGAATTCAATCGCGGACAAGGCATGGGAGGGCAGCCGTACGTAGTAGTCTCGGGAGTGCATTTGAAATTCCTGGGCTAAAGTCATTGGAGAATTCATCTAAGGTTCCCTTCGTGGCAATTCGGGTAGGGTTGAGTCATGCAACTTGAGACGTCGCTGGCCTTGATGGCCTCGCTGTCGCAGGCGACCGACGCTGCCGATCTGCACCGTCGGGTGGAAAAATCCGTGCGCGCGATCGGTTGCGAGCACTTCCTGATCGGCATGGAGGTGCGTCTGCCGGCCGGCACCTCGGTCCAGCACATCGACAGTGGCTACCCCGAGCCGTGGCAGCGGCGCTACCAGGAGAAGCAGTTCGTCCGGGTCGATCCCACCGTCGGCTATTGCCAGACCCACACGGCCCCGGTGATCTGGAATGCCTCGATGTATTCCGAAATGTCCCATGAGCTGATGGAGGAATCGAACAGCTACGGCCTGGGCAACGGCGTCAGCGTGGGCGTGCATGCCGCCAACTCGGTCAAGAGCATGTTCAGCATCGCGCGCGACAAGCCTTTCGACGACGAGCACGAAGCCACGCTGGTGAAAGCCGCGGGGCAGTTGATCGCGAACGCCGTGCACGTGAAGACGGCGGAGCTTGTCATGCCGGGGCTGTTTTCGGCACTCGCCCCGCCGCTGACGGAGCGCGAATACGCCTGCCTGCAGCTGGCCGCGCTCGGCAAGGGCAGTGGCGTGATCTCCGACCTGCTCAACATCGCCGAACCAACCGTCAACTACCACCTGAACAAGGTGATGAAAAAACTCGGCGTAGCCACCCGCGTCCAGGCCGTGGCACTGGCGGTTCACCTGAAGATTCTTCGTTAGTTGATGCACGCGGCCAGTCTAGGCCGCGCAGTCGCAGGCTTCAACGCTTGGTCCCTAGCAAAGTTGATAGGGACTATCAAGGTTAATAGCCCTTAGGAACTCTAGCACTACTTGCGACCCACTGGGTCAGGGATCCTTCTTGCGCACGGTCGAGTAGGCGTCCAGATCCTGGTATTCGCTGGGAGGCTCGGGCTCGTCGTAGATCTTGGATGTGGGCATCAGGCCTTGCATCCGGCTGTCGAGCGAGACCACCGAGTCTTCCCACAACTCCCAGTCCGAGTGCTCGTTGCCTTCGCTCACCTCGGCCATCAGCGGCGCCGGCTCGGTGGCGGCGTCGGCGTCAGTTGATTTGCTGGGCTTTTTGCGGCGGCGGGGCGGCGGGGCGACCGGTGGCTCCGGCTTGACCAAACGCTTCAGAAATTCAAACATCGTGTTACACCTGCCTCGGCTGATCGTACACCAGAGTGGCCCATTTTGCAGGCCCGAACCCAGCTCTCCAGAGGCCGACGCCGTTCTTGGCAGCGCGGGCGACAAGACCTTTCTAGCGCACTCCCGCATTCCGGCAGTCAGGGATTACGCTGAGTTGCGCGGCGGCGGCCCTACATCCCCATCACTTCCTCGAATTGTTCCGTGCTTTGCTGCTGCAACGCCCACATCTCCGAATAGCGGCCGGCACGCGCCAGCAGCTGCTGGTGGCTGCCGCGTTCGATGATCCGACCGGCTTCCATCACCAGGATTTCGTGCGCGTCGACCACGGTGGACAGGCGGTGGGCGATGAGCAGGGTGGTCTTGTGCTGGGCCACGCCCTTCAGCTCGGCCTGGATAGCGCGCTCGTTGGCCGAGTCCAGCGCCGAGGTGGCTTCGTCGAAGATCATGACCGGCGGGTTCTTCAGCAGGGTGCGGGCGATGGCCACCCGCTGCTTCTCGCCGCCCGAGAGCTTCAGGCCGCGCTCGCCCACCATGGTCTGGTAACCCTTGGGGGTCGACTCGATGAAGCCGTGGATGCGGGCGGCGCGGGCCGCCTCCTCCACTTCAGCCCGGCTGGACCCCGGCTTGCCGTAGGCAATGTTGTATTCGACCGTGTCGTTGAACAGCACGGTGTCCTGGGGCACGATGCCGATCGCCTGGCGCACGCTGGCCTGGGTCACTTCGCGGATATCCTGGCCGGCAACGGTGATCCGGCCGCCGAACACGGACGGATCCCCCGGGACGCCGACGTCGTAGAAGCGATACAGCAGCCGCGCCAGGGTGCTCTTGCCCGAACCGGATGGGCCGACCACGGCCACGGTCTTGCCGGCCGGAATCTCGAAGCTCACGTGGTGCAGGATGGTGCGGGCCCGCTCGTAAGCGAAGGTCACGTTCTCGAAGCGGACAGTGGTGTCGATTCGCGCTGGAATTGCTCCCTCTTCCCCTGCAAGAGGGCTGGGGTGGGGGCTGAGAGGCGGAAAGACCAGCGGCTTGGCGCCGGGCTTGTCCGCCACCTCGCGCTCTCGTTCCATCAGCACGAACATCTTGTCCAGGTCGGTGAGGCTCTGCTTGATTTCCCGATACAGGACGCCCAGGAAGTTCAGCGGGATGTACAGCTGGATCATGAAGGCATTGACCATGACCAGGTCGCCCAGCGTCATGCGGCCGTCCACCACGCCCTGGGTGGCGCGCCACAGCATGGCCACCAGGCCGACGGCGATGATCATCTGCTGGCCGGTGTTGAGCAGCGACAGCGTGGTCTGGCTTTTCAGGCGCGCCAGGCGCAGCTTCTCCAGGCTCTCGTCGTAGCGCCTGGCCTCGAAGGCCTCGTTGTTGAAGTACTTGACGGTCTCGTAGTTCAGCAGCGAGTCGACTGCCTTGGTGTGCGCGGCCGAGTCGAATTCGTTGGCCTCGCGGCGGAACTTGGTGCGCCACTCGGTCACGGTGATGCTGAACGAGATGTACAGCACCAGCGCGGCAATGGTGATCCAGGCGAACCAGGCGTCGAATTTCACCGCCAGGATGGAAAGAACCAGCGCGACCTCGATCAGCGTCGGCACGATGCTGTAGAGCGAATACGAGATCAGCGACTCGATCCCGCGCACCCCGCGCTCGATGTCGCGGGTCATGCCGCCGGTCTGGCGATCCAGGTGAAAGCGCAGGCTGAGCGCGTGCAGGTGCTCGAAGGTCTCCAGCGCGATGCGGCGCGCCGCCCCCTGCGTGGCCTTGGCGAACACCAGTTCGCGCAATTCGGTGAAGAGCGTGGTCGACAGCCGCAGCGCTCCGTAGGCCAGCAGCAGCCCGACCGGCACCGCCAGCACGGCGGTAGCGACGTCGCCGGGCTGGAACCCCGACGCGCGGCCTCCGGTCGGGCTCATGGCATCGACCAATTGCTTGAGCAACAGCGGCACGCCGACGTTGGCCAGCTTGGCCACGACCATGAAGCCCAGCGCGGCCATGACCCGCCACTTGTAGTCCCACAAATAGGGGACCAGGCGCTTCAGCGTGACCCAGTCGGTGTGGGTACGGGGCGGCTCGGGGGCCATGCCGGTGTGCAGGACGGCGGAGGAAATACGTTCGCCGGAACGGCGCATCGGAGACAATCCAGGGGTGGTTTCAAACGAGATTGTGCCCATGTCCGAAGACACCCGCGCTCCCGGCCCGCCCTTGCCCATCGGCAAGGAGCTGGTACTCAAGGTGATCCCGATGCCGGCCGACAGCAACGCCAACGGCGACATCTTCGGCGGCTGGGTCATGGCCCAGGTCGACCTGGCCGGCTCGGTGATCCCCGCGCGTTACGCCAAAGGACGCATGGCCACCGTTGCCGTCAACGAGTTCATCTTCAAGCAGCCGGTGCGGGTCGGCGACATCCTCTCGTTCTTTTCCGAGGTCTTGCGGGTGGGACGCACATCGATCACGGTGGACGTGGAAGTGTTTGCCGAGCGCTTCGGCTCGCAGGGCCAGTACGTCAAGGTGACGGAGGCCAAGGTCACCTATGTGGCGATCGACGACGCGGGACGTCCGCGGCCGGTGCCGCCGCAGTAAGGCAATCAAGGGCACGCCGAAGCGCCGGCAGTAGATGCCGAAGTAGGCGTCGGCCTCCATCACCCGCATGTCGCACCACAGCGCCAGCTCCATCCCGCCGGCCACTGCGGCGCCGCTGACGGCGGCGATCACTGGCTTGGACAGCAGCAGCCGCGACGGGCCCATCGGTCCCAACGGGTCGGCCGCATGGCCCGGGCCCGGCGGCTGCGCAGGCCCGGACGGAAAGTCGAGATGGCGCAGCGGCTCCGCAGCGCCTGCCTGGCGCGCCATCCGGGCGCCCGAATGCAGATCCCAGCCCGCGCAGAAATGGCCGTGGGCGCCATGGAACACCGCCACCCGGGCCGTATCGTCGGCGTCGAAGCCGACAAACGCCTGGTAGAGGGCCTGCGCCGTCGCCGCATCCACCGCATTTCGGACCTCCGGCCGGTCCAGCGTGACCACGCTGACGGGTCCGAACTTTTCCAGGCGCACGCTGCTTGTCATGGCCCCCGCCGGGGCAAAAGCCGCCTGCGGGCGGCTTTCTCATTCTTGCGTGGATGCCGGTGATAACCTCCGGCCTGTACTTCCCGCCATTCCCATGACCCGTCCGGAACCGTTGAACTCTCCCGTGCTGCAGAGCAAGGCCTTGCTCTGGCTGGTCGCCATCGTGACCGTGCTGTTCGGGGTGGTGCTGTGGCCGCTCAGCGGGGCCGTGTCCTGGGCCGTCTTCATGGCCATCGTGTTCTCGTCACTGCAGGAGCGTGCGGTCCTGACCTGCCGGGGACACCGGGGCTGGGCTGCGTTCGGCACCTTGCAGGTCATCATCGTCAGCGTGCTCCTGCCGACCGCATTGCTCATGACCTCGATCACCCAGGAGGCCGCGTCGGCCTATGAACGATTCAGATCGGGTGACATCCAGCTCAGCCAGTACTTCCAGCGCGCGGTCGACGCGCTCCCGCTATGGGTGCGCACCTCGCTCGAACGCTTCGACCTGGGCGACCTGGCACTGGCGCAGCGCAAGCTGGTGGACGTGCTGGGGCGCAGCACGCAGGCGCTGACCTCGCGCGCTTTCATCATCGGCCAGAACACGCTGGAATTCGTGGTCAACCTCTTCGTGATGCTCTACCTGCTGTTCTTCCTGCTGCGCGACGGCAAGACCCTCGCGGCCCAGGCCGCGCGCGCGTTGCCGCTGAAGCCGCAACACACCCGCAGGCTGCTCGACCAGTTCGCTACGGTGGTTCGGGCCACCGTGAAAGGCAATGTGGTGATGGCTCTGGTCCAGGGCACGTTGGGCGGCATGGCGTTCTGGGTGCTCGGCATCAGCGGACCGCTCCTCTGGGGCGCGCTGATGGCGCTCCTCTCGCTGTTGCCGGCTGTCGGCGCCGCCCTGGTCTGGGGACCGGTCGCGCTGTACCTGTTGGCCACCGGCTCGATCTGGTCCGCCGTGGGCCTGACGGCGTGGGGTGTGCTGGTAATCGGCCTGGTCGACAACGTGCTGCGCCCCATCCTGGTGGGCAAGGAGACGCAACTGCCCGACTACCTGGTGCTGATCGCCACCCTGGGCGGCCTCTCGGCGTTCGGCCTGAACGGCTTCGTCATCGGCCCGGTGATCGCCGCCCTCTTCATCGCGGCCTGGGACATCTTCATGCAGGCGCGGCAGGAGCAGCAGGCGCCCGGCAGCCACGACAAGCCGCCAACCATTGAAACTCGAGGGAGGAAATGATATGAGCACGATCGGTTTTCAGGGACGGGTGGCCGTGATCACCGGCGCCGGCGGCGGTCTCGGCCGCGCCCACGCCCTCTTGCTTGCCGCGCGCGGCGCGGTGGTGGTGGTAAACGACCTGGGCGGCAGCCTCAACGGCGTCGGCGGTGATCAGTCCGCCGCGCAGAAAGTGGTGGCCGAGATCACGGCGGCCGGCGGCCGCGCGCTGGCCAACTGCGACGACATCGCGACGCCCGAGGGCGCGCAGCGGCTGATCGACGCCGCGGTGCAGGCGTTCGGACGGGTCGACATCCTGATCAACAACGCCGGCATCCTGCGCGACAAGACGCTGATCAAGATGGAGCCGGCCGATTTCGAGACCGTGGTCCGGGTCCACCTGCTCGGATCGGCCTGGTGCTCGCGCGCGGCGTGGCCGATCATGCAAAAGCAGCAGTACGGCCGCATCGTCATGACGACCTCGGCCGCGGGCCTGTACGGCAACTTCGGCCAGAGCAACTACGGCGCCGCCAAGCTCGGCATCGTGGGCCTCATGAACACACTCAAGCACGAAGGCGCCAAGTTCGGCATTCGCGTCAACACGGTGGCACCCGTGGCGATCACCCGGATGACGGAGGACCTGCCGTTCAGCCGCATGTTGACGGAGGCGCTGCCCGAGCGGGTGGCCGCGGGCGTCGCGTACCTGGCTTCGGAAGGCTGCGAGCTCACTGGGCAGATCCTGTCGGCCGGGGCCGGCTACTTCTCGACGGTGCAGATGGTCGAGGGCCGGGGCGTGCACGCACCGGCCGGCGAGGTGACGCCCGAATTCGTCGCCGCCCATTGGACCGCGATCGCCGACCGCTCCGAGGCGCGGGGCTACGACAGCGCCGGTGAGGCGTTGATGGCGGCGTTCGCGCCAGCGCGCGGCTGATGCAGCGCGGACGAAATTTTTGAACGCAGAGGACGCAGAGGATTCGCAAAGGACGCGAAGGAAGATCGAAATCAGAGGTTGGCATTTCTTTGCCTTCTGCGCGTTTCTCTGCGTCATCTCTGCGAGCTGTGCGTTCAACACGACGTTGCCGAGCCATGGCATTTAAAGCAAACGATCGTTTGGTATACTGGTCGCGATGGCCAACGTCCGCAATCCCCATTCCGATAGCCGCCTGCCCAAGGTGCTGGACGAGGCCGCGCGCCTGTTCCGCTCGCGGGGATTCGAGGGCACCTCGGTGCGCGAGATCGCGAAAGCCGTGGGCATGTTGCCCGGGTCGATTTACTGCCATTTCGAGACCAAGGAAGCGCTGCTGGTGGCCGTGTACGTCAAAGGTGTGCAACAGATCAGCGATGCGGTGCGCGCGGCGATAAATCGCGAGAGCGAACCCTGGGATCGGCTGGAGGCCGCCTGCGTTGCCCACCTCGAAGCGATCCTGCACGATGACGATTACGCGCAGGTGGTGATCCGGGTCCGCCCCGCCGACGTGCCGGTAGCCAACGAAAGCCTGATCGAACTGCGAAACCAGTACGAGACTCTCTTCAGCGACCTGATCAAGGACCTGCCGGTCTCGCGCAGCACCGACCGCCGCGCCTTGCGGCTGATGCTCATGGGCGCCATGAACTGGGCCCAGACCTGGTACCGCCCCGGCGGCCGCTTCAATCCGCGCTCGATCGCGCGCAAGTTCATCGCCCTGCTGCGGCAGGGCCAGGAGGTGGCGGTATGAGCGCGAAGGGCGAGGGGCCCCGCTTGCGGGGATCGCCCCGCGCGAGTGCCGCCCGCGACCGACGCCAGGGGCCGCAGCTTCACTACATACTTCCGGAGGTCGCAGCATGATTCCAAAAATCCTCGTCACCAAGATCGGCTTCGACGGGCACGACCGCGGCAGCCGCGTTGTCGCGGCCGGTTTGCGCGACGCCGGCATGGAGGTGATCTACACGCCGCCCTGGCAGGAGATCGCCGCCGTGGTGAAGCTGGCGATGGAAGAAGACGTCGACGTGATCGGCATTTCGTCCCTGGCGACCGACCACCTGATCGTGCCCAAGCTGATGGTCGCGTTGCGCGAGGCTGGCCTCGGCGACGTGGGCGTGATCGTCGGCGGCATTGTTCCCGACGGCGAGGAGCAGATGCTGCTGCGCTCGGGCGTGGCGCGCGTGTTCCACCCCGGCAGCGCCATGGCCGACATCGCTACATTCGTGCGCGAGCTGGCCGAACAGGTCCGCGCCCGTCGAATCGCGGCCTGACGCCCTCCAGGAGACAAGAATGAACAAGCCGATCGACAGCCAGCTGCTGTCCAACCCCGATGCCCATCGCGCCTGGGAGCAGGAGTACGCGGCCACCATAGGAGCCGACAAGAACGTCAGCAACCGCTCGGGCGTCGCCATCCAGCCGCTCTACACCGAGCGCGACTGGCTGGCGACGGAACGCGCTGGTGAGCTGGGCCTGCCCGGCCAGCCGCCCTACACCCGCGGCATCTACGCCACCATGCACCGCGGCCGCACCTGGAGCCAGCGCCAGCTGATCGGCCATGGCACCCCGGCGGAGTACAACGAGCGGCTGCGGGAAATCCTGGCGCAAGGCGCCACCGCGATCTCGCTGATCCCCTGCAACTCGGTATTCCGCGGCTACGACATGGACGAGTCGCACATCGAATTGCTCGGCACCTGCGGCACCGTGGTGAACACGGCCGACCACATGGACCGCGCGCTGCAGGGCGTCGACCTGGCACGCACCTCCTGCGCCCAGAACGACCCCTCGCCCTTCACGCTGCTGGCGTTCATGCTCGCGGCGGCCAAGCGGCGCGGCACCGACTGGCGCCAGATCAGCGGCACCTCCAACCAGAGCGACTACCTGAGCCACTACGTCGCCAACCACATGTTCTTCCGCATCGCGCTGCCCGGCGCGCGGCGCATCCTGGGCGACCACATCGCGTTCTGCAACCAGCACCTGCCGAAATGGAACCCGATGTCGGTAGTCGGCCAGCACATGCAGCAGGCCGGCGCCAACCCGGCCGAGGCCGTCGCCTTCACGCTCAGCACCGCGATCCAGAACGCGCAGGACTGCATCGCGCGCGGCATGGATCCCGACGACTTTCTGCCGCGTTTCACCTTCTTCTTCGACATCTCGATCAGCTTCTTCGAGGAGATCGCGAAGTTCCGGGCAGCGCGCCGCATCTGGGCCCGCATCACGCGCGAGCGCCTCGGCGCCAAGGACCCGAGATCCTGGCGCTTCAAGTTCCACGGCCAGACCTCCGGCGTGGACCTCACGCGGCAACAGCCGCTCAACAACATCTCGCGCGTGACGGTGCAGGCGATGGCCGGCATCCTGGGAGGCCTGCAGTCGCTGCACACCGACGCCCACGACGAGGCCCTGTCCGTGCCCAGCGCCGACGGCGCCCGCATCGCCGTGGCCACGCAGAACATCCTGCGCGAGGAAGCCCACCTCACCGACGTGATCGATCCGCTGGGGGGCAGCTTCTACATCGAGAAACTCACCGACGACATGGAAACCGAGATCGAGCGCGTGATGAAGATCGTCGAGGACGCCGGCGGCATGTACCAGGCCGTGGCAAGCGGGCTGGTCCAGCGCATGATCGGCGACTCGGCGCGCCAATTCCAGCAGCGCATCGACGCGGGCGAGCAGACCGTGGTCGGTGTCAACGCCTATCAGGTCGAGGAAGACAGCAGCGCGCGGCCCATCAATCCGCGGCCCGATCGCGCGGCGATGCAGGCGCACATCGATGCCTTCAAGGCGTTCAAGTCGCAGCGCTCGCAGGCCGCGGTGCAGGGCGCGCTGGACGCGCTCGCGCGCGCCGCCGGCGATCCGGGCGACAACGTGTTCGGCCGCGTGGTCGAGGCCGCCGAA
The DNA here is from genome assembly GCA_012274225.1 of Comamonadaceae bacterium. Taxonomy (GTDB): domain Bacteria; phylum Pseudomonadota; class Gammaproteobacteria; order Burkholderiales; family Burkholderiaceae_C; genus Ramlibacter. The sequence goes on from JAAOZX010000150.1 coordinate 18,141, forward strand.
GCCGGCTGCACCCACGGCGAGATCTGCCACACGCTGCGCCGCGAGATGGGCTTCGGCCACGTGCAGGCGATCGTGTGAAGCGCGACCCTGATTTGCACCCACCCGGCTGGGTCCAGGATGTGCTGGCGGGCCAGCGCAGCGCCATCGCGCGCGTGCTGAGCCAGATCGAGCGCGGCGAGCGCGACCCCGCCACGGTGGCGGCGGCGCTCGCGTCGCACCTGGGCCGCGCCCACGTGCTCGGCATCACGGGGGCGCCCGGCGCTGGCAAGTCGACACTGGTGCACGCGCTGCTGGGCGAACTGCTGGCGCGCGGCCAGCGCGTCGCCGTGGTGGCGGTGGATCCGTCCAGTCCGATCACCGGCGGCGCGGTGCTCGGCGACCGGGTGCGCATGGGCGAGCACGGCGCGCATGCCAATGTCTTCATCCGCTCGGTGGCGTCGCGCGGCCATCTGGGCGGCCTCGCGCGCACGACGACCGCCATGATCGACGTGCTGGATGCGGCCGGCTTCGACACCGTCATCGTCGAAACCGTGGGCGCCGGGCAGTCGGAAGTCGAGATCATGCAGGTGGCCGACACCCGCCTGGTCGCCTGCCCGCCCGGGCTCGGCGACAGCGTGCAGGCGCTCAAGGCCGGCATCCTGGAAATCGCCGACGTGCTGGTGGTGACCAAATCCGACCTGCCCGGCGGCGACCCGACGGCGCGCGACCTGAAGGACATGTTGCATCTGCGCGCCGCCGGCCCGCAGGGAAGCTGGGTGGTGCCCGTCATCAAGACCTCGGCGACCAGCGGAACCGGCATCGTCGAAGCGGCCGACGCCATCGCACGCCACGCGGCGGTGGCCGGGCGTGGACAGCGGCTGCAGCGCCGGCACAAGCCTGTGCCCCATGAAGATGCGGCCTCGCGCGTGAAGCGGCTCGCTGCGGCCGACCCGTTCGTGCGCTGGCTGGGCATCACCTGCACCGAAGCGGCTGCAGGCACCGCGACCGTCGCGATGACGCTCGCGGCGCACCATCTGAACTTCAACGGCACCTGCCATGGCGGCGTGACCTTCGCGCTGGCGGATACCGCCTTCGGCCTCGCTTCCAATTCGCACGGACGGGTCGCCGCCGGCATCGACGCGCACATCACGTATCAGCAGGCGGCGGCCGAAGGCGACACGCTGCTGGCACGCGCATTCGAAGTCTCGCGCTCGAAAAAGCTCGCTGTCTACCGCGTCGACGTGACGCGCGGGGACGGGACCCCGGTGTCGAGCTTCACCGGCACGGTCTACGTGACCCAGCGGGCGACCCCTTAATCAAGCAGAAATCGCCGGAGCGATTTCTGCTTGATGGCTGGTCAGTGCGATCCGGCTCTGCCGGTCCTGTCCACACCGTTCAAGCCAACTCTGAATGAATCGCGCAGCGATTGATTCAGAGTTCAAGAGACGATGTAGGCGGCCGATCCGGTCGACAGCAGTTCGCCATCGGCGCCACGAAACTCCATGCGCACCGAGGCCACCCGCGAGCCCAGGCGCATCACCTGCGCGCTCAGCTCGAAATGACTGCCGATCGCCTGGCGCAGGTAGTCGATACGCAGGTCGATGGTCCCCAGCTTGGCGAAGCGGTGCAGCCGCGGCAGTGGCGCCTCGTCCATGTGGCGCGCACCGATGGCCGCCATCACCGCCAGGCCCGCCATCGCGTCCAGCCCGGCGCTGATCACGCCGCCGTGCAGGCGCTGGTAGGCGAAATGACCGATCAGGTCCGGCTTCATGTCGATGCGCCCGGTGACGCGTTCCGGCCGCAGGCTGGTGATCTGCAACCCCAGCACGCGGTTGAACTGGATCTGCTCCTCGAACATCTTCTTCAGCCCGGCGACGAATTCCGGCTCGAATTCGACGGCGTCGGAGACGATGAGCTTGTTCTTGTTCATAGGCCCAATTGTCGCGCAGCGAGGTCCTTCATGATTTCCTCCGCGCCGCCGCCGATCATCATCACTTTCACTTCCCGGTAGATGCGCTCGCACTTGGTGCCGCGCATGAA
>JAAOZX010000151.1 GCA_012274225.1 Comamonadaceae bacterium
AAGTGGGACTGCAGGCTGGGCCTTGCCTGGGTCGCCCTGGCGTGGGCTGTGCTGTCGGCGATCGCCGGTTGCGCTTCGTTGCCGGGCACGGAGGCGCCGTCCCAGGACCGGGTGACCGAGTCCGACGAGCCCGAAGCCCGCAAGCGGGCGCGCATCCGAATGGAACTGGCGGTGGGCTATTTCGAGCAGGGCCAAACCAGCGTCGCGCTCGACGAGGTGAAGCAGGTGATTGCGCTGGATCCGAGCTTTCCCGATGCCTACAACCTGCGCGGGCTGATCTACATGCGGCTGAACGACCCGCGGCAGGCCGATGAGAGCTTTCGCCGTGCGGTGGCGCTCAATCCGACCGATGCCAACGTGCAGCACAACTACGGCTGGATGCTGTGCCAGCAGGGCCGCTACGACGAATCGCAGCGCGCGTTCGACGTTGCCATGGCCAACCCGCTCTATACCGGCCGGGCCAAGACCTTGATGGCCCAGGGCCTGTGCCAGGCCAAGGCCGGGCGCGTGGCCGAGGCCGAACGAAGCCTGGCGCGATCCTACGAACTGGACGCGGGCAATCCAGTCACCGGCTACAACCTGGCCATGTTGCTGTACCGGCGCGCCGATTACACCCGTGCCCAGTTCTACATCCGTCGCCTGAACAACAGCGAGCTGGCGAATGCCGAAACCTTGTGGCTCGGCATCAGGGTCGAGCGTCGCCTGAAGGACGATGTCGCCATGCAGCAGCTGGCCGAACAACTGCGCAAGCGCTATCCCCAGTCCCGCGAGGCCACTGCGTATGAACGGAGGGCCTTCGATGATTGAGGCGGTGGCGCCCCTGAGCGGCGTTGCTGCGCCGCCGCCTGCGGCCGAAGACGGCGTGACCGCCGGGACCCTGCTGCGCCGTGCGCGCGAAGCAGCGGGTCTGCACGTCGCTGCGCTGGCGGTCTCGCTCAAGGTGCCGGTGCGCAAGCTCGAGGCCCTTGAAAGCGACAGTTACGACCTGCTGGCCGACACGGTCTTCGTGCGCGCCCTGGCCTCCAGTATCTGCCGCAACCTGAAGATCGACCCCCAGCCCGTGCTCGACCGGTTGCCGCACGGCACCGCACCCCGGCTGATCCAGGACAGCGACGGCCTGAACGCACCGTTTCGCGGACCGCGGGACGGCGCGGCGCCGAGCTGGCCGGAGCAGCTGTCCAAACCGGTGATCCTGGCAGTTTTCGGCTTGCTGCTCGGCGCTCTGGTGCTGATCCTGTTGCCGCGAATGCAGGCGTCCGAAGAGGGCGCGATCCCGGAGGCCAAGCCGGCGGATGCGCCCGCAGCGGAATCGCCCGCGGCCGCCGCACGGGAGCGGGAGGCCGCGCCGCAGCCGATCGCCACGCCATCGCTGATGACGGCGCCCTCCGCCCTGGTGCCGGCATCCTTGCCGACGCCACCGGTGGCGCCGCAGACCGTCGTTGCGGCGCAGTCGAGCGGCAATGCGGCGCTCCAGGTGCCGGCCTCCGCTGCGGGAGCCGGCGGGATCGTCGTGTTCCAGACCAAGGGCCAGTCCTGGGTCGAAGTCACAGACGCCAAGGGCGTGGTCGCGTTCCGCAAGCTGATGGCCGCCGGCGAAACGGGCGCGGCCTCGGGCGCGGTGCCGTTGCAGGTCACTGTGGGCCGGGCCGACGTCACCGAGGTCCAGGTGCGCGGCAAACCATTCGATCTGCGGCCGGTGTCCAAGGACAACGTGGCCCGCTTCGAGGTGAAATGATGGAACCCTGCCTGCCGATCGAGCCGGCCGCGCCCCGGCCGCGCCGCTCACGCCAGGCCCGCGCCAGCTGGGGCTCGCGCGTCGTCACCATCGGCGGCGACGCGCCGGTCCGGGTGCAATCCATGACCAACACCGACACCCAGGACGCGATCGCCACTGCGATCCAGGTCAAGGAACTCGCCGTCGCGGGCTCGGAGCTTGTGCGCATCACCGTGAACACGCCCGAGGCAGCGGCGCAGGTCCCCCACATCCGCGAGCAGCTCGATCGAATGGGCATCGACGTGCCCCTGATCGGCGACTTCCACTACAACGGCCACCGCCTGCTGACCGACTATCCGGACTGCGCGCAGGCCCTGTCCAAGTACCGCATCAATCCCGGCAACGTCGGCAAGGGCGACAAGCACGACCGCCAGTTCGGCCAGATGATCGAGGCGGCCATGCGCTGGGGCAAGCCGGTGCGCATCGGGGTCAACTGGGGCAGCCTCGACCAGGAACTGCTGGCGCAGCTGATGGATGAAAACAGCCGGCGCGACGAGCCCTGGGACGCGCGATCGGTGATGTACGAGGCGCTGGTCACCTCGGCCATCGATTCGGCCCGGCGCGCCGAAGAAATGGGGATGGACGGCAACCAGGTCATCCTGTCGTGCAAGGTCAGCGGCGTGCAGGACCTGATTTCGGTCTATCGCGAGCTGGCCCGCCGCTGCGACTATGCGCTGCACCTGGGGCTGACCGAGGCCGGCATGGGCACCAAGGGCACCGTGGCATCGAGCGTCGCGCTGGGCATCCTGTTGCAGGAGGGCATCGGCGACACCATCCGCGTCTCGCTCACGCCGCAACCGGGCGAATCGCGCACGCAGGAAGTCGTGATCGCCTCGGAGATCCTTCAGGCGCTGGGCCTGCGCAGCTTCGTGCCCAGCGTTACCGCCTGCCCGGGCTGCGGCCGCACCACCAGCACCACCTTCCAGGAGCTGGCCAAGCAGATCGACGACTACCTGCGCGCCCAGATGCCGGCCTGGCGTGAAAAGTATCCCGGGGTCGAGAAGATGCGGGTGGCCGTGATGGGCTGCATCGTCAACGGCCCCGGCGAGAGCAAGCATGCCGACATCGGCATCAGCCTGCCCGGCACCGGCGAGGCACCGGCGGCCCCGGTCTTCATCGACGGCCAGAAGGCCCTCACCCTGCGAGGCGACAACATCGTCAACGAATTCCAGCAGCTCGTCGAAAACTACGTAGAACAGCGCTTCGGTCAGACGCACGCCGCCGCAGCCGCCTAGAGAAGAAGACATGGCCGAGAAAATCAATGCCGTCAAGGGCATGAACGACATCATGCCGCCCGATTCGGCGCGCTGGGAGTGGCTCGAAGACAAGGTGCGCTCGCTGATGGGCCGCTATGCCTACCGGATGATCCGCACACCGGTGGTCGAGCCGACCCAGCTCTTCGTGCGCGGCACCGGCGAGACCACGGACATCGTCGAGAAGGAGATGTACTCGTTCGAGGACCGCCTCAATGGCGAGCAATTGACGCTGCGTCCGGAAAACACGCCGGGCGTCGTGCGTGCCGCTATCGAGCACAACCTCACTTATGACGGCGGCAAGCGCCTCTACTACATCGGGCAGATGTTCCGGCACGAGCGTCCGCAGCGCGGCCGCTACCGCCAGTTCTATCAACTCGGGGCCGAGGTGCTGGGCTTCCCGGGTCCCGAGATCGATGCCGAGCTGATGGTGCTGGCGCACCAGTTGCTGGCCGAACTGGGCCTGCGCAACATTCGAGTGGAGCTCAACAGCCTGGGCATTCCCACCGAGCGCAAGACGCATCGCGCCGCGCTGGTGTCGTACCTCGAAGGTCACACGGCGCTGCTGGACGAGGACGCGCGCCGCCGGCTACACACCAATCCGCTGCGCATTCTGGACACCAAGAATCCGGCGATGCAGGAAATGGTGCGCGGAGCGCCGCGGTTGCTGGATTACCTCGGCGACGGGTCGCTGCAGCATCTGGAGACCGTGCAGCGCCTGCTGGACGCCTGCGGCGTGGCCTGGACGGTCAATGCGCGGCTGGTGCGCGGCCTGGACTACTACAGCCACACCGTCTTTGAATTCATCACCGACGAACTGGGCGCGCAGGGCACGCTGTGCGGCGGTGGCCGCTACGACGGCCTGTTCGAGGTGCTGGGCGGCAAGCCTACCGCGGCGGTGGGCTGGGGCATGGGCCTGGAGCGGGTGCTGGAACTGGTCGCGCAGCAATCCGGCGCGCTGGCCGCGCCGGTCCCGGATGCCTACGCGGTGGTTCCGATGCCCCAGGCGTTGCCGGTGGCGATGACCACCTTGCAGCTTCTGCGTGCGGTGGGCGTGAGCGTGCAGATGCACGCGGGCGCGGCCGAAGGCATGGGCAGCATGAAATCGCAGTTCAAGAAGGCCGACGCGAGCGGCGCGCGCTTCGCTCTCATCTTCGGGGCCGACGAGCTGGCCCAGGGCATGGTGACCGTCAAGTCGCTGCGTGACGGCAGCGGCGCCCAGGTCCAGCGCCCGCTGGCCGAGGCTGCCGGGTGGGCGGCCGTGCTACGCGCCTAACTACATACAATCGCAGGCTGAACGCAGTTCCGACAGGACAACAAGACACCATGGCAAAACAACTCGACCTCGAAGAACAGGAGCAGCTTGCCGAGATCAAGCACTTCTGGAACCAGTACGGCAACCTCATCACCTGGGCGATGATCGTCGTCTTCGGCTCGATCGCCGCCTGGAACGGCTGGCAGTACTGGCAACGCACGCAGGCGGCGCAGGCCTC
>JAAOZX010000152.1 GCA_012274225.1 Comamonadaceae bacterium
GCCGCGAACAGCGCGCCGGGCACGCCCGCGATCACTGTGTCGGGCATGGGGCCGAGGCTGATTGCCGTCGGCTGCACATCGCCCGAGGCCGGCGTGGCGCGCAGTTCCGCCAGCGGCGCCGGACGGGGTGCGGGTGCCACGACCACCGCAGGTTGGTCCGCCTTCCTGAGTTCGGGAATGACGGCGACCACCCCGGCGCCGCCCAGGAAAGCGATCCAGAACAGTGTGCGTTTGCGAGACATCACCGTTTGGCCAGGTACAGCGAGAGCTGGACGCGCGCCTCGATCTCGGTGTCACCGACGTTCTGGCGCTGCATGCTCAGGTCCTCGAGGGTGAGGCCGGGGACGGCGGCGCCGGCGGCCGCGATGAAGCGCCGGATCTGGCCGTAGTTGCCGTGCAGGGGCAGGACAATGCGGTACCGGGCCATGCGGGTGGTGGGGATGTCGGCCTCGGCGTATTCACCCTGCGCGAGCGACAGCTTTTCGGTCGCGGCGGCGCCATAGATCCGTTCGATCCACTTCGTCACGTCGGCTTGGGCCGGGAGCGCGGCATAGAAGGTTTCTCCGCGCTTCTGAGCAGTCGGCGGCGCAGCATCCTTGCCGCTGCGAACGCCGGCGAGAACGACCTCGGCCCGGGCGACCCGCTCCTGCGCCCGCAGGACATCCTGTCGGGCCGGCAGGATGCCAGCCAGCGCGTACCCCAGGCCCGCGAGCAGCAGCAGCGCGCCGGCAAGGCCGGGCCAGCCCAGGCCCCGCAGGAACTCGAAGACGATCAGCCTAGGGACTGTCATGGTTTACTCCCCAAACGGCATTGACATGAAAGCGCACCGGTGCCTCGGCCGTCTCCTTGGATACGGCGTGGTCCACCAGGACCACCTGGGCCATACCGTCACTTTGTTGCAGGTGCCGATAAAACGCCAGCATCGCAACGAGGTCGCGCGCTTCCGCGTGAATCTTGACGCGGTGGCGCAACACGTCGGGCGTCACGGACAGCAGCGCAACGTCCTGGCCGTCAGCCGACTCGAGCGCCGCAAACAGGCCGCTCCACGGCAGTTTCGACTGCTCGATGACCAGGCGCGCGGCCTGCAGCGCCGCATCGTTGTGCACGTCGGATTTCCGGGGGCCGGTGTCGGTGGCCGGCAGCTTCGCCTCGACACGATGCAGCGTCGCGGCATGGGCGGCGGCTTGCTGTGCCAGCACGCGATGGGTTTGCAGCAAGCCGGCCAGCGTCACCACTGCGGCGAGGAGCAGCAGCCAGCCGACGGCGCTGGCGCGCGGCCGCCGCTGGAAGTCGAGTTGAAGTGGGCGCATGTCAGGCCACCGTCATCGCCATCGCCAGGAGCGGATCGGCTGCGCATCCGAGCGGGTCGGGGACTCGAACGTTGATGCTTTGGGGCACCACGCCGCGGCAAGCGGGCAAGTACAGGGTTGCGTGCCCGGGCGCGTGCACGAAGATCGACGGCATGGCGCCTTCGTCCAGTCCGATGAGCTGGGCTTCGCGCTCGATCAGGTCGACCAGCGACTGGGGCCGGTCCGCTGTGGAACTGGCGCGCAGGCTGCTCCACTTGCCGGCTGTCGAGACCAGGAGGCAACTGCGCTTGGGTTCGGCGACGACAAAGACAAAGTCGCTCCGCCCCAGCGATTCCCGCAGACAGTTGAAGGCCGCCGCCAGATAGGGCTGGATCGAGGTGAGACGCAGCCGCGAGGCACCCGCCACGCCGCGCAGCGCATTCATGAAGGCCGCGTCCAGAGCGGCGGCAATGCGGGGTGCGGACGCCTTCTCGCGGGAGGTGAGGACAACGCGCCCGGCGGGCTCGCTGCCGAACACCTGGTCGCAGCAGATCGCCGCGTAGGCGTCCAGCTCCGCCGGATTGCGCACTTCAGCGCGCCAGGGGACCAGCAGATAACGCACGAAGTGACTGGACAGGACCAGCGTCAGATCGCCCTTGCCGATCTCCGGCCGCGCCAGCAGGACGGCCAGGGCATCCGCCGCGGCCTGCGCCGTGGGAGCGGTGCAGGGTGCGTCGGCGACCAGAGCGACAGCGCCGTTGCGGCCACGGCGCCGGCGCACGATGGCAACCCGGTCCGAGCACAAGACGGCAACGTAACGGTCACGCCACAAAAGTGACACGATTGATCTCCTGCAAGGTGGTTCTGCCGGCCGCGACCTGGGCGACGGCGGACTCGCGCAGAAAATGCAGGCCGCGCCGGCGGGCGGCCTCCTTGACGCGAGCGATGGGTTGCCGATCGATGATGAGCTGGCGCAGTTCGTCGTCGAGCAGCAGGATTTCCGCGATGGCGGTGCGGCCACGGTAACCCGTGCCGCGGCAACGGCCGCATCCCGTTCCCATGACGAAGTGGAAATGGCCGACGGCGGCCGGATCGAGGCCCGAGTCGGCCAGCTCTTCGGCGCTGGGGTGTACCGGCGCCGCGCAACTCGGACAAGCCAGGCGCAGCAACCGTTGCGCCAGGATGCCGTTCAGCGCCGAGACGAAACTGTAGGGATCGACGTTCATCTGGGTAAAGCGGCCGATCACGTCGAATACGTTGTTGGCGTGAATGGTGGTGAACACCAGGTGACCGGTGAGCGCCGACTGGACGGCGATCTGGGCGGTCTCAGGGTCGCGGATCTCGCCCACCATGATCTTGTCGGGATCGTGACGCAGGATGGAACGCAGTCCTCGGGCGAACGTGAGTCCCTTCTTCTCGTTCACCGGGATCTGGAGCACGCCGGGCAGCTGGTATTCCACCGGGTCCTCGATGGTGACGATCTTGTCCTGCCCGTTGTTGATCTCGGAAATCATGGCGTACAGCGTCGTGGTCTTGCCGCTGCCCGTGGGGCCGGTCACCAGCACCATGCCATAGGGCTCCCTCGCCAGTCGGCGCAGGGTGCGGATGGCGTCGTCCTCGAAGCCGAGCGAAGTGAGGCGCACGCCCTGGATGCTGTCCGCCAGGTCCTGCTTGTCGAGGATCCGCAGCACCGCGTCTTCGCCGAGGATGCTCGGCATGATGGAGACACGGAAATCGATCTGGCGCCCCTTGATGCCGACCTTGAACCGGCCGTCCTGGGGCACCCGGCGCTCGGCGATGTCGAGTTCCGCCATCACCTTCACCCGCGAAATGACCTGTTCGGCCACGTCCAGGCCGGGCACCCGGCTGATCGGCGTCAGCACCCCATCGACCCGGTACTTGATGGTCAGTCCGGTATCGGTGGACTCGAGGTGAATGTCGCTGGCGTGCGCCTTCAAGGCATCGTAGAGGGTCGAGTTCACCAGCTTGACGACCAGGCTGGAGTCCTCGCTGATGCGCACCAGCGACAGGGTTTCCACGCCATCGTCGGCCTGGACGTCGAGTTCGCTGCCGGTGGTGACGTTGTCGACGGCGCGAAAGTCCTCCTCATGCCGCGCGAGAAAGCCCGCCAGGTCGGCCGGATGCACCAGGTACAACGGCGCTCCGCCCAGGCGCGCGTCCAGCCACGCCAGCAGGCTGGCGTCGAACGGGTCCGCAAACACCCCGCCGACGACGCCGTCGGCCAGTCGCACGACGGCGCATTCGCGGTTCAGGGCCTCGGCCAGCGGGATGACCTTGAAGTTGGGGACACTGGCGAACAACGCCGCGCTGTCGAGGAAAGGAAAACGCAGGCTGGTGCCCAGCGCCCGGACGAAATCCGCGCTCTGGTGACCCAGCAGCTCCTCCAGTTCGGCGAGGACCCGGCGTCCGCTCGCGGCCGCGCGCTCCCGGGCCAGCTTCAGCTGGCCCACGGCGAGGCCGCCCGATGCGGGTAACGTGTTGAGCAGTGGCGCGCCGATGATGTTCTCCTGATGGTTATACGGGGTGCGACGGACTGCAGGCCGCTATTGGCGCGCGACGTTCTTGGCCGTCTCGGTCGGATACCCTTCCTCGAGAAAGGTCAGGAGCTCGGCAATCTCGGACTCCCTCAGCGCCAGGTTGGGCATCGCGACCTTGTTGTACTTGAGATAGAGGCTGGTGGCCAGCCGATCCTTCTCGGCCAGCATCACGTCGGGCTCCTTCAGCCAGCGTGTGAGCCAGGGCCGGGTGCGCAGCCGCGTGACGCCCGCCAGGTCGGGGCCGATGGCCCGCAAGGCGGCCAGCGAGCCGGCCGGCGCTCCCATCGAATGGCACGACGCGCAGCGGGTCTCATAGAGCTCTTCGCCGCGCGACCGCTGCCGCATGTGCGTCGGCGCGTTCGCATAAGTGTCGTTCTTCAATGCGCCCGCCACTTTCCAGTTGTGCAGCCAGCTGCCAATCTCGGTGGCCAGGATCTGCGGATTCTCCATGGGCGAGGCTTTCATCCAGCGGCCCGTGCTCTGGTTGCCGATGAGCAGGCCCAGGTCGTGATCCAGTTGGCC
>JAAOZX010000153.1 GCA_012274225.1 Comamonadaceae bacterium
CGTTCGTCGGCCTGCTCGCCGCCGGGCCGCCCGCGGTCGCGGTCGTCGAGGCGCTGGATCACGCCGGCATTTTGATGAAGCTGCTGCCCGACTGGGGCCACGTGCGCAGCCGGCCGCAGCACAATCCGTACCACCGCTTCACGGTCGATCGTCACCTCGTCGAAGCCGCAATCGCGCATGTCCTGGCTGATCTGCGCGGCGGCCTGGCGATGGGCCTGGGTCAGGTAGGTGACCGTGAGCTGGCCCTGCTCGGCATAGCCCGGGTCGCTGTATGCCGCCAGTGCTTCCAGCCGGTCCCAGACCCAGTCGCCCAGCGCGGGCTGGTACCCGAACTTGTCGTTGAGCCGAAGCTCGACGATGCGGTGGATGTTGCGCAGGCACTCTGCCAGCTCGACGTCGGGCGGATTGTCCAGCCGCCGCTCGAAGGCATCGATGATCTCGCGCCGCGACAGTCCCGTGCCGCGTGGGCCGCGCACCGCCAACACGAACGGGAAGCCGAACTTCGCGATGTAGTCCGCGTTGAGCTGCTGGATCCGGGTGAACTCGCCCGATGTGCAATCGGACAGCCCGGCCTTGCGCTGCTCGTGGGTGGATTCGGCGGTGAGGGTTTCGCTCACCATGGCCTTGCCGGCCAGCTCGGGGTGCGCGCGCACCAGCGCCACCTGGGCCTCGTGGCCCGCTTCGGCGACGACGTTGGCCATGACGTGTTTCAGGTGCGCCAGCGACTGGAACGGCCGGTGCGCCAGCGCGGCCTGCGCGATCCAGGGCGAGCGCTCGTACAGGCCGTCCAGCCATTGCGCCGCTTCGCCGGCGCCGGCGGCATTGAGCTGTTGCAGGGTCAGGGCCATCGCTCAACTTTCAAAGGGATGCACGCTTTTCCAGTGGCGTGCGATGTCGATGCGGCGGCAGATCCAGACCCGGTCATGGCGCTGCACATGGTCCAGGAACCGCTGCAGCGCCACGATCCGGCCGGGCCGTCCGAGCAGTCGGCAGTGCATGCCGATGCTGAGCATCCTGGGCGAAGTCTCGCCTTCGGCATAAAGTGCGTCGAAGCTGTCGCGCAGGTAGGTGAAGAAGTCGTCCGCCTGGGCAAACCCCTGGGGCAGCGCGAAGCGCATGTCGTTGGTGTCCAGCGTATAGGGCACGACCAGGTGCGGCGTCACGCTGCCGTCGCTCTTGCGCACCTTCATCCACAGCGGCAGGTCGTCGCCGTAGTAGTCGCTGTCGTACTCGAAGCCGCCGTAGTCGGCCACCAGGCGCCGGGTGTTGGGGCTGTCGCGTCCGGTGTACCAGCCCAGCGGCCGTTGGCCCGTGAGCTCGCGAACGATTTCCATGCCGATGCGCATGTGCTCGCGCTCGGTGGCTTCGTCCATGCCCTGGTAGGAAATCCAGCGCCAGCCATGGCAGGCGATCTCGTGTCCCAGCTCCTGGAATGCGGCCGTGACCTCGGGATTGCGCTGCAGCGCCATGCTCACGCCGAACACCGTCAGCGGCAGCGCGCGCCGCTCGAATTCGCGCAGGACGCGCCAGACGCCGGCGCGGGCGCCGTACTCGTAGATGCTTTCCATGCTCAGGTGCCGCTCGGGGAAACTGGGCGGGTTGGCCATTTCCGACAGAAACTGCTCCGATCCGGGGTCGCCGTGCAGCACGCAGTTCTCGCCCCCTTCCTCGTAATTGAGCACGAACTGCAAGGCGATGCGCGCCTGCCCCGGCCACTGGGCATGGGGCGGCCGACGGCCGTGGCCGGCGAGGTCCCGGGGGTAGGCGGCCGTGCTGTCGTAAGTCATGGTTGCGTCCGCGCGGTGGGTCGGATCGGCAATGTTAGTGGCAAACGGCGCAAGTCCCTAAACTGCCTAAACTGCGGTGCAGCAACACAGGAGTCGCCCCATGGGCCTGAGTACGCATGTCCTTGACACCATGCACGGATGCCCGGCGGCAGGCATGGCGGTGGCGTTCTATTCGACCCGGGGTGCCGACGCCACCCTGGTCAAACGCTTCACCCTCGATGGCGACGGGCGCAGCCCCGATGGCCCGCTGCTGGCGAGCGGCGACCTGAGGAAGGGCACCTACCGGCTGGTGTTCGACGTGGCCGGGTACTTCAAAGCCAAGGGGGTGGCGTTGCCGGAGCCGGGTTTTCTCGATCAGGTCAGCCTGGATTTCGGCGTGGCCGACCCCGGCCAGCACTATCACGTACCGCTATTGGTCAGCCCGTGGAGCTACTCGACGTACCGCGGCTCGTGAGTCGGGCGCTGGCCGGCTTGAGCTTCAGTCCTGTCCCTCGGTCAGCGTGTCGAGCTGGAAGCGGCCGCTCTTGTGCCACAGCCATGTGTCGGTGTAGACCACCTTGCCCATCCGCGCCGGCGCGGGGAACGGCGAGGCCGCTCGCACCGTCCGCTCGATCTCGGCCACCACCTCGGGCGCGTGTTTGGGCGCTCGCATCCAGTTCAGGTGGTGCACGTTGCCACGGCCGTCCACCTCGACCTGCAGCACGCCGATGGCATACAGCATCGGCGGCAGCCGGCCCTTGTAGATGCGGTTCCGGTTCAGGTCGTACAGGTGATGGGCGGCGTCCTGGCGGTAGGCTCTGGCATTTCCGGCATTGGACTTGGCGACCGTTGCGCGAGGGGTCACTGCAGGCGCGACCGGACCGGGAGTGGCGGCGATGGGTCCCGGCTTCTCCTCGGCGGGCGGCTCCGGTCGCTGCGACGAGCAGCCCGCCACCAGGGCGACGATCCCGGTTGCGAGCGCGGCCAGTGCGGAGCTGATCGCGCCCAATCGGTATTTCATGGGATCCTCCAGTTTGGCGCGGTTTCGGCCGTGCCGGCTCATCCATTCAACGCCGCCGCCGCCGATTTGACGACCAGCTTTACCCGATTGCAACGATTCTTGCGAATGGATGCCACAGCCGGCCCAATGCCACCATGAACGATTTCACGAACCGGCTGCTTCGCGAGGACGCCGTGCTGGTCACGGTGGAGGCAACCCAGGGCTCGGCGCCGCGCGACGCCGGCGCCTGGATGGGCGTGTTCTGCGATGACATCGTGGGCACCATCGGCGGTGGCCACCTGGAGTTCCAGGCAATCGACCAGGCGAGGCGGCTGTTGGCCGGGCAGGGCGGTGCGGCCGTGCAAACCTTCGCGCTGGGGCCCAGCCTGGGCCAATGTTGTGGCGGGGTGGTGCGGCTGCGCTTCGAGCGGGTCTTCGCGGCGGACGTGCCGGTGCTGAAGGCGCGGCTGGCGCCGCCTCGGGCGCCGGTGGCGCTGTTCGGCGGCGGTCACGTCGCCCGGGCGCTGGTCAACACGCTGGCGCCGTTGCCGTTTGCCATCACCTGGATCGACAGCCGCGACGGGATCTTCCCGCCCGGTCTCGCGGCCAACGTGCGCTGCGAGCATTCCGATCCGGTGCAGGGCGAGGTGCCCAGTCTCGCGCCATTGTCGCGGGTGCTGATCATGAGTTTCAGCCATGCCCAGGACTTGGACGTGGTGGCCGCCTGCCTGGTTCGCCAGCGCGAGCGCGGCGACCTGGCCTCCATCGGCCTGATCGGCAGCGCCACCAAATGGGCGACCTTCCGGCACCGCCTCGAGCAGCGGGGATTTGGCGAAGCCGACTTGACGCAGGTGAC
>JAAOZX010000154.1 GCA_012274225.1 Comamonadaceae bacterium
CTGCTGCTGACCGATGGTCAGGACGGGCAGCGTCGGAACACCGGTGATGCGGCCGAGCGCATCGATGTCTTCGTTGGTGGTAACCGTCTTTTCGGTGAACGGAATGCCGCGGCTGGTTAGCAGCGACCGCCCGGTAACGCAGGGTCCGCAGGCCGGCCCCGAATACAGGGTCACCGGAAAGCGGCTGGCAACCTGACGCAGCTCGAACGGCAAGGCGCTGTCGCCGCTGCCGCCGGATGCGGGAGCGACTGCAGCTGTAGCGGCTTTCGCGCTGGGTTCGAGTGGCGGCTTGTCGGAAAAGGTGACCCTGCCGTCCGGCCCCACGATACGGTAAACCTGTTGTGCCGGCGCGTCACTGGCGTTGAAAACCGCCAATCCCAGGAGGCCGAGGAAACAACAGGTGCGCAGCAAGAACATCGGTGGCACTCCAGCAAGGGGTTTCGTTTCAGGCCATGCCCTGGTGCCGCAGCAACGCGTCCAGAGTGGGTTCGCGGCCGCGGAAGGCCTTGAACGACTCGATCGCGGGTCGGCTGCCGCCGGCCTCCAGGATGGCCTCGCGGTATTTTCGCCCGGTTTCGATGCTCGGCAAGCCGGTATTTCCCGAAGTCTCCTCGAACGCGGCGTAGGCGTCGGCACTGAGGACCTCGGCCCATTTGTAGCTGTAGTAGCCGGCCGCATAGCCGCCCGAGAAGATGTGGCTGAAAGTGTGCGCCGTACGGCTCCAGGCCGGCGGCTGCAGCACCGCAACCTCGGTGCGCACGCGCGCCAGCAGCGGCATGAAGTCCTGCGCCGGATCGTGCTCGGTGTGCAGCAGCATGTCGAACAGCGCGAACTCGATCTGGCGCAGCGTCTGCAGGCCGCTCTGGAAATTGCGCGCTGCCAGCATCTTGTCGAACAGTTCGCGCGGCAGCGGCGCGCCGGTTTCGACATGCGCTGTCATGTGGCGCAGCACGTTCCATTCCCAGCAGAAGTTCTCCATGAACTGGCTGGGCAGTTCCACGGCGTCCCATTCCACGCCGCTGATGCCCGAGACGTCGCGCTCGTTGACGCGGGTGAGCATGTGATGCAGGCCGTGTCCGAATTCGTGGAACAGGGTGGTGACGTCGTCGTGCGTGAGCAGCGGCGGCTTGCCGTCGACTCCTTCCGCGAAGTTGCAGACCAGGTGCGCCACCGGCGTCTGCAGGCGTCCGTCGTCCGGCCGCAGCCAGCGCGCGCGGGCATCGTCCATCCAGGCGCCGCCGCGCTTGCCGGTGCGGGCAGCGGGATCGAGGTAGAACTGGCCGACCAGTTCGGTGAACATGCGTTCGCCCTCGCGCCGCTCGCGCTCGATCCGATAAAACTGGACGCCGGAGTTCCACACCGGCGCGACATCGCGGCGGATGGTCACCTCGAACAGGGTCTCGACGATCTTGAAGAGGCCTGCCAGCACCTTCGGTTCGGTGAAGTACTGCTTGACCTCCTGCTCGCTGAAGGCGTATCGCTCCTCCTTCAGCTTCTCGGCGACGTACGACCAGTCCCAGGCCTGAGGGTCCGCGATGGCCAGGCGCTCGGCCGCGAAGGCCCGCATGTCGGCGACGTCCTTTTCCGCATAGCGACGCGCGCGCGCGGCGAGGTCGCGCAGGAACGCGATCACCTGCGCCGGCGAGTCGGCCATCTTGGGCAAGACCGAGACCTCGCCGAAGTTGGCAAAACCCAGCAGGCGCGCCTCCTCCTGGCGCAGGGCCAGGATTTCGCCGATCAGGCCGCTGTTGTCGAATTTCGGATCGCCCTGGTCGCTGGCCCGCGTGACGTAGGCGCGGTACACGCGTTCACGCAGCGCGCGGCTGTGCGCGAACTGCATCACGGGCAGGTAACTCGGCATCTTGAGCGTGAGCTTGTAGCCTTCCTTGGCTTCGGCCTGCGCGGCCGCGCGCGCCGACTGGATCACGTCCTCGGGCACCCCGTCGAGCTCGCCGGCGCTGGCGTAATAGGCATAGGCCTCGGTCGCGTCGAGCGCGTTCTCGCTGAATTTTTGACTCAACTCGGCCTGGCGCTCCTGGATCGCGGCAAAGCGCTCGCGCGCGGACCCCTGCAGCTCGGCGCCGCCCAGCACGAAGTTGCGGATCGCGTTCTTGTGGGCTTGGCGCTGCTCCGTGTTGAGCGTGGCGGTGTCTATCGCCTTGTACTTGGCGTAAAGGCGCTCGTCCGAGCCGAGCCGGGTCCAGAAGTCGGTGATCCTGGGCAGCGCCTCGTTGTAGGCCGCGCGCAGTTCCGGGGTATCGGCCACGTTGTTGAGGTGGCTGACCACGCCCCAGGCGCGGCCAAGCTCTTCCGTGGCGGTGTCCAGCACTTTGGCGATCTCGGCCCACTGGCTGGGAAAATCAGGCTGGGTCACCGTTTCCAGTGCCTGGTCGGCTGCCGCCAGCAACTGCTCCAGGGCGGGCGCGACGTGTTGGGGCTGAACCTGGTCGAACAGCGGAAGGTCGGTGAAATCGAGGAGGGGGTTGGTCTGCATCCCCTTGATTTTGCGTCAGCGTCGCCGGTTTCAATGGCGAGCGCCGATGAGACCTTTCAATCGGCTCGGTAGACACCGGCCGCACGCTCGGCGGCTTCCAGCGTGTTGACGAGCAACATCGCGCGGGTCATCGGTCCGACGCCGCCGGGGACGGGCGTGATCCAGCCGGCGACCTCGCGCACCCCGGCGAAGTCGACGTCACCGCACAGCTTGCCTTCGTCGTTGCGGTTCATCCCGACGTCGATGACCACGGCGCCGGGCTTGACCATGTCGGCTGTCAGCACGTTGCGCTTGCCGACGGCGGCCACGACCACGTCGGCTTGCAGGGTGTGCGCCTTCAGGTCGCGGGTGGCGCTGTGGCAGATCGTGACGGTGGCGTTCTTTGCCAGCAGCATCAGCGCCATCGGCTTGCCGACAATGTTGCTGCGGCCTATCACCACCGCGTTCTTGCCGCGCAGGTCGCATCCGATAGCCTCCAGCATCTTCATGCAGCCGTAGGGTGTGCAGGGCCAGAAGCCGGGCTGGCCGATCATCAGCGCGCCGGCACTGGCCACGTGGAAGCCGTCGACGTCCTTCGCCGGCGAAATGGCCTTGATGATCTGGCCCGCGTCCATGTGCCTGGGCACCGGCAATTGCACCAGGACGCCGTGGATGGCCGGGTCGCGGTTCAGGGCCTCGACGCGCGCCAGCAACTCCGACTCGCTCATCGTGGCGGGATAGCGCTCCAGCACCGAGTGCAGGCCCGCCTCGTGGCTGTCGTTGACCTTGTGCTTGACGTAGACCTGGCTGGCCGGGTCGTCGCCTACCAGGATCACCGCCAGGCCGGGGGTGACGCCCTTGGCCTTCAGGGCGGCGCAGCGCCGGGCCACGTCGGCGCGGATGGACTTGGCAAGGGCATTGCCGTCGATGAGTTGGGCAGACATCCACTGGACGCGTCCGCGGTCACGCGGCGCGTTTTCTCCTTAGCTTTTCGGTGCGTTCTGACCGAGCGCGATCTTCAGCAGATCGGCCACGGTGTTGGCGTTCAGCTTTTCCATGATGTTGGCCCGATGGGCTTCAACGGTCTTGATGCTGATGCCCAGGTCGTCGGCGATCTGCTTGTTCAGGCGGCCGGCGACGATGCGCTCGAGCACCTGTGCTTCGCGCGAGGTCAGCTTGGACAGCAGCGCATCGCGACTGGCGGCGCTCTGGTATTCGGCGAAGGCGCCCTTGGCGTGTTCGAGCATGCGCTCGACCAGGGCCACCAGTTCGTCCTCCTTGAACGGCTTCTGGATGAAGTCCATGGCGCCCTTCTTCATGGTGGTCACCGCCATCGGCACGTCGCCGTGCCCGGTGATGAACACGATCGGCAGGGGGGACTTGCGTTCTACGAGCCGGTCCTGCAACTCCAGGCCGGTCATGCCGCCCATCCGGATGTCGACGATCAGGCAGCCCACTTCGCGCGGGTCGTAGCGGGACAGGAAGGACTCGGCGGAGTCGAAGCAGCGGACCCGGTAGTCCTTGCCTTCGAGCAGCCACTGCAGCGAATCGCGGACGGCCTCGTCGTCGTCCACGACGTACACGGTGCCCCTCTTCGGAATCAAGCTCATTCGTCAACCTCCGTGCCGCGCACTCTGTGGTAGCGCAGGGATGCGGCCCCGCATGTCATGCGGTAACCCCGGCGCCTTTGTTCTCTCTCGAATCGGTAGCGCCGGACAGGGGAATCCAGAATGAAAAACGACAACCGGCCACCTCGGTTCCATTGTAGATGTTCTCGGCCTGCATCCGGCCCTGATGCGATTCGATGATGGTGCGGCACAGATTGAGGCCGATGCCCATGCCCTCGACCTTGGTGGAAAAGAAGGCCTCGTACAGGCGGCCCATGACTTCGGGGGCCAGGCCCTGGCCGGAGTCGAGCACCGAGAACTCGATCACCGGCTGGTCGTTCACCTGCTTGGGGATCACCCGCAATTCGACACTGCGCCGCGAGGTCGGCCGGCGCGCGTGCTCGATCGACTCGGCCGCGTTCTTGAGCAGGTTGACCAGTACCTGCTCGATCAGGATCGGGTCCACCATCACCTTGGGCAGGCGTGCCGCGACATAGTGCGACAGCCGGACGTTGCGCCGGCGCAGTTCGATCTCGGCCAGTTCCACCGCCTCTGAAACCATCAGCGTGATATCCGACAATGCGCGATTCGGTTCGCTGCGCTTCACGAACGAGCGAATCCGCTGGATGATCTGGCCGGCGCGCTGGGCCTGGCGGGCGGTCTTGTCCAGGGCTGCGAGCAGGTCGTCCTCGGTGATCTGCTTGCCCTTGATGCGCGAGACCAGGCCGTTGCAATAGTTGTTGATGGCCGTCAGCGGCTGGTTCAGCTCGTGGGCCACCGAGGAGGCCATCTCCCCCATGGTGATCAGGCGGCTGGCCGACTGGGCCCGCTCGGCCTGCGCCGCCGATTGCTCCTCGGCATGGCGACGCGGCGTGATGTCGGTGGCGATCACCATCTGCGCCAGCCGGCCGTCCACCCAGTTCAGGTAGCGCGAGCGCACTTCCAGCCACTTCCCGAGCTCGGGCACGAAGATCTCCGCATTCTCCGATTGCGCGGTGGTCAGGCCCCCGGTGGGCAGGCCCACGAAGGAGTCGACCTCGTCCAGCGATTCGTCCGAGCGCGGATGATCGGGCACGCCGGCCTGCGCCACCATCTGCAGGTGGCCGGCGGTCTGCACGCCGAACCACAGGCGGTACAGCTTGTTGGCGAACAGCAATTCCTCGCTGCCAAGGGGCGCCACCGACACCGAGGCGTCCAGCGCCTCCAGCACGGTGGTGAAACGCTCGTACGATGCGGACAGCTGCTCGCGGATGCGATTGGGCTCGGTGATGTCCGTCATCGAGGTCATCCAGCCGGTCTGGTGCCCCTTGGCATCGATCAGCGGCGACAGGTACAGCCGAGCGTCGAAGAGGCTGCCGTCCTTGCGCTTGACCCGCACCTGGAAGCCGCCCGCCGCGGTGCGCCCATGCAGTTCGTCATCGAGGCGCGCCAGCAGCTGCTCGCGGTCGGCATCGGGCCAGTAGGGGAAGGGCGGGGTGCGGCCAACCAGTTCGGCTTCGCTCCAGCCCGTCATCTGGCAGAAGGCCACGTTCACGTAGGTGATGCGGCCCTGCATGTCCAGGGCCCGCATGCCGGTCAGCATCGAGTTCTCCATCGCGCGGCGGAAGTTGGTTTCCGCCACCAGGGCCTGTTGCGCCTGCATCCGCCGCCGGGTGTGGCGCCAGTTGCCGATCAGCATCCACGCCGTCATGGCGCTCAACGCGCCCACCAGCCAGAACAGGCCGCTGCCGATCACGCCCAGCGAGGTGCGGTAGGCCTGGGCCCGGATGATCAGGCCATTGCCCACCGGGGACACCGGCACCTCGTATTCATTGGGCTGGGCGGCCCAGGGCATCAAATGGGTCGCCGGGTTGCGGGCCGGCACCGAGCTGCCGGCGAGCACCCGGTTCTTGGCGTCCAGCAGTGCGACCGCGTATTTGGCTGACACTTCGGCCGGCACGCCGTAGCGCAGCAGGCCGTCGATCGAGTACTCGCCCAGGATCACGCCGCTGAACCTGCCCTGCTCGGTCAGGGGGATGTGCAGCTGCAGCAGCCCGGTGCTGTCGTTGCCGGCCACCGGCTGCGAGTAGACCGGCTGCTGCAGGTCGCGTGCCAGGCTGTAGATGCTCTCGGTCTCGCCCGCGCGCAGGATCTCGCCAGCCGATCGCAGATGACTGTTGGTCATGCTCGGTGCAGCGTAGCTGGCCAGGATTCGGCGGCGCTCGTCGATCCAGGTGACGGCCTGCAGTTCCGGGTACTGGCTGACCATGGACTCGGCGCGGCCCATGAATTCCTCCGGATCCACCTCCTTGTTGGCGATGTCCCGCGCGACGCGCATCAACTGCTCCTGGCGCTCCAGCAGACGCAGCCGCACCCGCTGCTGCGCGTATTCGACGTCGCGCTTGACGGCTTCCTGCTCGCGGTCCATCTCTTCGAGGCGCAGATAGCCGAACGCAGAGATGATCGCGGCCAGAAACAACAGGACGGCTGCCACCGGCGCCAGCATGGCGAAGCGGTCTTGATGGCCTGGCGTCTGCCGCCGCCACCACTGCCGCCACCAGGCGGTCGGTGCCGCTGGGTCGTGCGGTTCGTGTACGGTAACGGGCTCTTGCATGAAGTGCCAAGTGTAGGTCCAGGGGCCGGCGCGGGAGATTGCAAGGCCGGCTCTCCGGAGATGGGGAGGGGGTCTCTGGAGCCCTTGGAAGTTGGTTCTTCTGTAAATCGTATTATGAAATCTCTATGCACCATTTGAAAAATCCGAAAAACTGTGTGACACTTGAGTAGCGCACGGAGCCGCCGTACTAAATTACGTGAAGAACATTGGAGACAAGCATGTCAGCACAGCCCGGCAATCTGTTCGGTTCGGCCGCCAATGACGCGGACTCGCAGGAAACCCGCGAATGGATCGACGCGCTTTCGGCCGTCATCGCGACCGAAGGCCGTGATCGCGGCCATTTCCTGCTCGAGCAGCTGCTCGAGCAGGCGCGCCAGGAAGGCCTGGACATGCCGTTCTCGGCCACCACCGGCTATGTGAACACCATCGAGCCGGAATCGGAGGAACGCTGTCCCGGCAACCTGGAGATCGAGGAGCGGCTGCGGGCCTACATGCGCTGGAACGCCATGGCCATGGTCGTGAAAGCCAACCGGCTCCATCCCGCCGACGGCGGGGACCTGGGCGGCCACATCAGCTCGTTCGCGTCGCTGGCCACGATGCACGGGGCCGGCTTCAACCATTTCTGGCACGCCGAGAGCGAAGGGCACGGCGGCGATTGCCTGTACTTCCAGGGTCACAGCTCGCCCGGCATCTATGCCCGGGCCTACCTGGAGGGGCGGCTCACCGAAGAGCAATTGCTGAACTTCCGCCAGGAAGTCAACGGCAAAGGCCTGTCGAGCTATCCTCACCCCAAGCTGATGCCGGCGTTCTGGCAGTTTCCCACCGTCTCAATGGGCTTGGGCCCGCTGATGGCGATCTACCAGGCGCGCTTCCTGAAGTACCTGCACGCGCGCGGCATCGCCAACACCGAGAACCGCAAGGTCTGGGTCTTCTGCGGCGACGGCGAGATGGACGAGGTGGAGAGCCTGGGCGCGATCGGCGTGGCCGCCCGCGAAAAGCTCGACAACCTGATCTTCATCGTCAACTGCAACCTGCAGCGGCTGGACGGTCCGGTGCGCGGCAACGGCAAGATCATCCAGGAGCTCGAGGGTGAGTTCCGTGGCGCCGGCTGGAACGTGATCAAACTGATCTGGGGCAGCTACTGGGACCCCCTGCTGGCGCGAGACAAGGACGGCATCCTGCGCAAGATCATGATGGACACGCTGGATGGCGATTACCAGGCGATGAAGGCCAACGACGGAGCCTGGGTGCGCAAGCACTTCTTCGGCCGCGATCCCAAGGCCCTGGAAATGGTTGCCAAGATGAGCGACGAGGACGTCTGGCGGCTGCAGCGCGGCGGCCATGATCCGCAGAAAGTTTACGCGGCGTTCCATCGCGCGGCCAACCACCAGGGCCAGCCGACGGTGTTGTTGATCAAGACCGTGAAGGGCTTCGGCATGGGCAAGGCGGGCGAGGGCCGCAACATCGCCCACCAGGCCAAGAAGATGCCGGACGACGATGTCCGCGCCTTCCGCGACCGTTTCAACATCCCGATCCCGGACGACAAGCTGGCCGATGTGCCGTTCTACAAGCCCGAGGCCGACACCCCGGAGATGAAGTACCTGCACGAGCGGCGCAAGGCGCTGGGCGGCTACCTGCCCAAGCGCCGCGAGAAAGCTGACGAACAGCTGAAGGTGCCGCCGCTTGACGCCTTCAAGGCCGTGCTGGACGCGACTGCGGAGGGTCGCGAGATCAGCACGACACAAGCCTATGTGCGGTTCCTGACCACCCTGCTGCGCGACAAGGAGCTGGGCCCGCGCGCAGTGCCGATCCTGGTCGATGAAGCGCGCACCTTCGGAATGGAAGGGCTGTTCCGGCAAATCGGCATCTACAACCCCGAGGGCCAGAAGTACACCCCGCAGGACAAGGACCAGGTCTCCTACTACAAGGAAGACAAATCCGGCCAGATCCTTCAGGAGGGCATCAACGAGGCCGGCGGCATGGCCAGCTGGATCGCAGCGGCCACTTCCTACAGCACCAACAACCGGATCATGGTGCCGTTCTTCATTTACTACTCGATGTTCGGGCTGCAGCGGGTGGGCGACCTGTGCTGGGCCGCCGGCGACATGCAGGCTCGCGGCTTCCTGCTGGGCGGCACTTCCGGCCGCACCACCCTGAACGGCGAGGGCCTGCAGCACGAAGACGGCCACAGCCACATCCTGGCCAGCACCATTCCCAACTGCGTGAGCTACGACCCGACCTTTGCCCACGAGGTCGGGGTGATCCTGCACCATGGCCTCAAGCGCATGGTCGAGCAGCAGGAGAACGTCTATTACTACATCACGCTGCTGAATGAGAACTACGCCATGCCGGGCCTGCAGCCCGGTACCGAGGAGCAGATCGTCAAGGGCATGTACCTGTGCAAGGAAGCTCCCAAGCTGACGCCGCGGGTGCAACTGCTGGGCAGCGGCACCATCCTGCGCGAGTCGCTCGCGGCGCAGGAGCTGCTCGAAAAGGACTGGGGCGTTGCGGCCAATGTGTGGAGCTGCCCCAGCTTCAATCAACTGGCGCGGGACGGCCAGGACGCCGAGCGCCACAACCTGTTGCATCCCACGGCCAGCCCCCGCATCCCATTCGTCGCCCAGCAGCTCGACAGGCACAGCGGGCCGGTGGTCGCCTCGACCGACTACCTGAAGGCTTATGCCGAGCAGATCCGCCCCTATCTGCCCAAAGGCAGGACCTACAAGGTGCTGGGCACCGACGGGTTCGGCCGCAGCGACTTTCGCAGCCGGTTGCGCGAGCATTTCGAAGTCAACCGCCACTACATCGTGCTCGCAGCCCTGAAGTCCCTCAGTGAAGACGGTACGGTACCGGTGGCGCGGGTGTCCGAAGCCATCAAGAAGTACGCCATCCGCACCGACAAGATCAATCCGCTGTACGCTTGAAGCCATAAGCCGGAGAAGAAGAAAATGGCATCGATTGAAGTGAAGGTCCCCGACATCGGGGACTTCGATGAGGTTTCGGTCATCGAATTGCTGGTCGGGCCGGGGGACATGGTCAAGCCCGAGCAGTCGCTGGTCACAGTGGAGTCGGACAAGGCCTCGATGGAGATTCCGTCCTCGGCCGCGAGCGTCGTCAAGGAGCTGAAGGTCAAGCTCGGCGATAAAGTAAAAGAAGGGTCTGTCCTGGTTGTGCTGGAGAGCACAAC
>JAAOZX010000155.1 GCA_012274225.1 Comamonadaceae bacterium
CCTGGGTTCTCACGCGTTCGCCGGCGCGGACACTTGAGGGTGATCCCGGTCCGGGCGGCGCCACGGGTCCACGTGCGTCATCAGATTGAGCACGCGGTGGCGCTGCATCACGCGCTGGCGCGCGTCGACGGCGATGTCGTGCCCGGCCTCCACCGACAGGGTCGCGTCGACCTCGATGTGGGCGTCGACCACGATCATGTCGCCCATCTTGCGGGTGTGCACGTCGTGAACCGCCTGGATGCCCGGCGTCCCGGTCAGCGTCTGGCGAATCGCCATGACCTCCTCGTCGTCGACGGCCCGGTCCATCAGGTCGTGCAAGGCGTCCCAGCCG
Organism: Comamonadaceae bacterium; assembly: GCA_012274225.1. Lineage (GTDB taxonomy): Bacteria > Pseudomonadota > Gammaproteobacteria > Burkholderiales > Burkholderiaceae_C > Ramlibacter. Next base: position 332 of record JAAOZX010000155.1, read on the forward strand.
AAGCCCCAGCCCATCCTGGCCACCATGAAGCCCACGATCAGCGCGGCGATCGGGTCCAGGATCGGGTAGCCCGCCAGATTGCCGATGATCCCCAGCCCGACCACCAGCGACGACGCCGCATCCGAGCGCGCGTGCCACGCGTTGGCCACCAGCATGCTCGACTTGACCCGCTTGGCCACCCACAGCATGTAGCGAAACAGCAGCTCCTTGGCCACCAGCGCCGCGCCGGCGACGTACAGGGCCACGATGTGCACCTGCGCAATGGTCTCGGGATCCTGGAGCTTGCGAACGGCGGACCACAACATGCCCACGCCGACTCCGAGCAGCAGCACGCCCAGGGCCAGCGAAGCGGCGGTCTCGAAGCGCTGGTGCCCGTAGGGATGGTCCTCGTCCGCATCCTTCTTGGCGTGGTGGCTGGCGAACAGCACGACGAAATCGGCCACCAGGTCGGACAGCGAATGGATGCCGTCGGCGACCAGGCCCTGCGACTTGGACAGCACGCCGACCACCACCTGGGACACCGTCAGGACGATGTTCACGCCCACGCTGACCCAGGTGCTGCGCGTCCCGGCAGCCGCACGCTCGGCCGGGCTGTGCTCGGGGTCTTCGGTGTCGTCGGGGAATTCGGTGAAGGACATGGGGCGAGGATTCGATTCTGACCAGGAAGTGATCTTAGCAATCGGGGTGGGATCGGAATTCTCGTGAGCAACTGACGCCGGAGCGCGATAGCAATTGGGGTCGGATCGGAATTCAGGAAAGTAGCTTGAACGGAGCGCGTGGTGCTGGTCGAAATTCCGCTCCGACCCCGATTGCGTTGGTGGAGGACGGAAGCTTTTCTAGCGAGGCACCGTCAACGGGGTCAGAGCACGATTTCGTTGGAGATCCCCCTCTCCGTCCACAACACCTTCCTGAATCGTGATCTGACCCCGTTGCCTCGCTGAACAATTCGCCTCCTACGAACCGAGGCACTCACGCCTCGTGCAAACACATACTGGTTTGGATATACTGTTGTCCCATGGACGGCACACCAGATCCTCCGCCGCAAAAGCCGGTCGAGTTCAGAGGCAGTTCCCTGAAGGACCTTCGAGACTTTCCGAAGGAAGTGAGAGCGGACTGCGGCTACCAGATCTACAAGGTTCAGATAGGCAAACAGCCTGACGACTTCAAACCAATGCCGTCGATTGGCAAGGGAGTCGAAGAGATTCGGGTAAAGGACGAAGACGGTATCTACCGGGTCGTCTATACGGCCAGGTTCGAGAAAGCAGTCTAAGTGCTGCATGCGTTGCAGAGGAAGACTGAGCAGACGTCTGCGAAGGACATCGAGTTGGCGACGAAGAGATTCAAGCAGTTAGTGAACGAGAGGGTTGTTGCCGCAAAGCCGCAGAAAGGAAAACCATGAAGACACAGTCCATCAAGAAGGCCAAGCCAACAGCCACGGCACCTGGTGCGAAGGCCGCACCTCGACGGGCGGCGGCGAAGGCCGGCGCCAAGACAAGGCAAAGGTTTGCGAGTGTCTTCGAGGCCCTCGCAGACACTCCGCAGGAAGCGGCGAACCTGCGAGCCCGTGCCCAACTCGCGCTTCAGATCACCAACGCCATCAGGCAAAGAGGGTGGACGCAGGACGTCGCAGCGCAGCACTGCGGCGTCACCCAACCCCGCATCAACGACTTGCTCAATGGGCGGATCTCTCGCTTTTCACTGGATGCGCTGGTGAATATCGCCTCAGCCATCGGTGAGGTCAATGTCGAGCTGAGGGATCTGGAAATCGTGCTCTGACCCCGTTGACGGTGCGTGCCTCGCTAGAAAAGCTTCCCCGCTGCCTCAAAGGGCGCCGAGCGATACTGCTGGGCATGACCACCGAGTCCACGCCTCCAACCCGCGCCGCGCGACTGGCGCTGGTCGCGATCCTCGCGCTGGCGGCGTGGCTGCGGCTCTGGCACCTCGATCAAAACGGCTACGGCCGGCAGTACTTCGCCGCCGGCGTGCGCAGCATGCTGGGGAGCTGGCACGCCTTCTTCTTCAATGCCTTCGATCCGGCCGGCTTCGTCTCCCTGGACAAGCCGCCGGTCGCCTTGTGGCTGCAGGTGGCCAGCGCGAAGATTATGGGTTTCAGCGCTTTCAGCGTGATGCTGCCGCAGGTGCTGGAAGGAGTGGTCTCGGTCGCATTGATCCACCACCTCGTGGCGCGGCGTTTCGGCCGCCAGGCAGGGCTCCTGGCAGCGCTGTTTCTGGCCCTGACGCCCATCAGCGTGGCGATCGACCGATCCAACAACACCGACAGCTGCCTCATCATGGTGCTGCTGTTCGCGGCATGGGCGCTAATCCGCGCCGCGGAGACCGCCAACCCTCGCCTGCTGGCGGTGGCCATGGCGCTGGTCGGGGTCGGCTTCAACGTCAAGATGGCGGCGGCTCTGGTGGTGGTACCGACCTTCGCAGCGGTCTATCTGTGCAGCGCTGGCGGCCTGGCGGTGCGGCGGCGCCTGGCCCATCTGACGCTCGCCATGATCGTCATGACGCTGGTGTCCCTGTCCTGGGTGACCGTGTTCGACCTGACGCCATCCGACCGGCGTCCCTATGCCGGCAGCACGCACCACAACTCGATGCTGGAACTGGCGCTGCTGCACAACGGCCTGGACCGCTTTGTGCCGCGCTGGTCGCGCGACCCGCCGCTGGACGGCCGCGCCGCTGTGCCGCCACCGACAGCCGCGCCCGATCGCGCAGCCCGCGCCGCTGGGCGACCGAGGGCCGCCGTCGTCCTGTGGGACCAGACGCCCGTCGGCCCGCTGCGGCTGCTGACGCCGCACCTGGCGGCGCAGATGGCCTGGTGGCTGCCGCTGGCGGTTGCGGGCGCGATCATGGGTGGCGCACCGTGGCGCCGGCAGCGCCAGCTCACCCCGGAACAGGCTAACGTCCTGGTGTGGGCGGGCTGGACGTCGACCTATGCCGTCGCGTTCAGCTTTGCAGGCGGCGTGTTTCACACTTACTACGTGGCGGCCCTCGGCCCACCGCTCGCCGCACTTGCAGGTATCGGCGCCTCACTGCTCTGGCAACGCCATCGCGACGGTGCCCTGCCATGGGCCCTGCCCGCCGTGCTGTTGATCACTGCCGCATGGCACGGCTACATCGACCGAGGCGAGACGACATGGCAATTGGAAGGTTGGCGCGGAATGCTGCTCGCCGCGTTCGCCGGTGCGCTGGTGATCGCGGGCACAGCCTTGTGGCGCTTGCCGCGGCGGCGTCTGGGCGGACGGCAGTCCACCGGGCTCGCCCTGATCGCCCTGGTGGTGATGCTGGCGATGCCGCTGGCCTGGGCGCTGAGCACGGTCCTGGTCCGGCCGAACGTCGAAATCCCCTCGGCGGACCTCGGCAAGCTGGCCAACCGCGCCGCGGATTTGACCGATGCGGAGCCTGCAGCCCCCACCCGGCCCCGGGCGCAAAGACTGTTTGAATTTCTCAGAGCCAATCGCCAGTCGGAACGGTATCTGCTGGCCGTGCCCAACGCGCTGCAGGCGTCGCCGCTGATCGTGCGCACCGGCGAGAGCGTGATGGCCATGGGCGGTTATCTCGGCCGCGACCCGATCCTGACGCCGGGCGAGCTCGAACGCATGGTCAACGACGGCGCGCTGCGCTACGCCATCGTCGGCGGCCCGTCCCTCGTCCCGCCCGACACGCAAGGCGAGCGGGCGCTGGCCGATTGGATACGGACGCACGGTCGGCGAGTCGATCCTGTGCTCTGGCGCGAGCCTCCTGACCCGAGCCGGCCAACCACTGGCCTGCCACGCGGGCCGGGAACCACACCGGCACGGCTGTACGACTTGCGGCCGGAGACAGGTAATCCGCAGGCCTCGAACCCCGGACAGTGACCGAGCGCGGGCAGGAATCGGGGTCGGATCGCGATAGCAATTGGGGCGGATCGCGATAGCAATTGGGGTCGGATCGGAATTCAGGACGGTGACATCGACGGAGCGCGCGGTGCTGATCGAAATTCCGCTCTGACCCCGATTGCGTTGGCGTTGGTGGAGGACTGAAAACCCTCCTCCGGCTACGACGTCAACGGGGTCAGAGCACGAATTCGTACCAGACCACCTCCTCCGTCCGCAACCCTTTCCTGAATCGTGATCTGACCCCGTTGCGCTGGTGTTCACGGTTGTTGCAGTGGCGGCATCGCAGCTACTTTTTCGGCGACTTTCTGGCAAGCCGCTATCAGGTCCAGCGTGATGCGTTCGTCCACGTTGAGGTCGCCCTCGTATTCGCCCAGGTTTCGAATGTCGTGGCACTTGGATAGCAAACGCCATACTTCCGGCCCCAGGCCCAGCGTATGAGGCAGCAATTGGAAAACGATGAAGCGATTGCTCGAACGGTAACCATGCCGGCGCAGGGCCGCCAGGCACAGGGCGTGAGCAGCGTTGTAGGCCAGGTCGAAACGGCTTTCTACCGAGAGTTGCGCGTTCTGCGCATCTTTCAGGCGCGCCAGGGCCGAGCGCTGCAAGCCTGCAATCTCTTTGGCATCGGGCGGCTCGGCTCTCAGCGCCTTGTCCGGGCCGGCCAGGTTCTCAAACGCGGATGTCATCTTCACCCCCAATCAGCCACACCTTGGGCTGGGCCAGCACGCGTGTAGTGAACGCGTCAGCCTGCTTGACGCGCTTGGCCAGTTCCTTGACCGTGTAGATCGTTGGATTGACCGGCCGGCCCAGTTGGGCGCCAGCGGCCTCCAATGCGAGGAACGTGTCGCCATAGCTCAGACTGTCGCTCACCAGCATCAAGTCGATGTCGCTGCTGGCCGTGTCTTGCTGCTTGGCCACAGAGCCGAATACAAACGCGGCCTTGATCTGTGCCGCCAGCGGCGCCAGCGCCTCGCGCAACGGCTCGGCCAAGCCCACAGTCTTGCGCGCGATGCCGCACAACTCAGCGTAGATGGGTGAATCGGGATTGGCCTGGTAGTGCTTCTGGTTGCCCACCGGCCGCACTGTGACCAGCCCGCTCTGGGCCAGGCGCGCCAGTTCTCGCTGCACACCGCCCGAGCCCACGCCGGCCAGGCCGATCAATTCCGTCGCGTAGAAGCTGCGATCGGGCTGGCCAAAAAGCAGGCCAAGCACGCGCTGCTGCGTGCCGGAAAACAGGGCATCCGCCAAACTGGCGGATGGCGTTGCCACTTGAGAAGCCTGCTTAATACCCATTTTGGGCATTTTAATACCCATTTTGGGTATGTGCAACAAAGTTAAGGCGGAGTACCCCCGGCTCAGCTGTACAACACCTTGTCCTCCGATATTCGCACGACGTGCTCCTGCACAAGCTTCTGAACAAGCAACTCCACCGCGACAGGGGTGCTGTCCTTGCCGAGCATGGACTCCACATGCCGCAGGAATGACTTGAGCTTGTGCGGGCGCTCGGGGCCCATCTTGGCCAGCGCATTCTTGACTCGGGTGAACTCTTTGGTTGCGGCGGCAGCCGCAGGTTTTGGCCGGGCAGCCTTCTTGGCTGGTGTCGCGGCTTCGGCAGGAATCTTCTTGGCAGGGGCGCTGTTCGCCATTGCCTTGGCGACCGGTTTCTTGACCAGCGCTTTCTTGGCCGGGGCCTTCTTCGCAGGCGACTTCTTCGCGGGCACAGACGCTTTGGCCGCAGGCGCCTTTTTGGCAGTCGATGGTTTGGCAGCCTGCGCCACTTTTTTGGTCGACGCGGCCGCTTTGGCAGGCGCGACTCTCTTCACCGCAGGCACCTTTTCGACTTTGAAGCCGACGCGCTTGACGGCGAAGCCCAGCGCCTTGGCATGAACAAGCATGGGGTCGTACCCCTTGTCATTGGCTACCACCACCAAGTGCGCATCGGGGTGCCTGGCCGCCACGTAGCCCAGGTAAAACGACAGGTGAAAGTCCAGCGCGTTCTTGCCCTTGCCTGACCGGCATACCAGCGTCACCCGATCATGAGACATCGCCAGTTGCTGCGCCTGCGCGTCCTGATGCGGGCCATGAAATAGCCAAACGTCGGTGAACCCCGGCGCGAGCAGGGCGAGCTCTTCCAAAGCCGGCTGCACATTCTCATAGTCCACCAGCGCGTGTAGTTCTTTCATTGCTCCCCTCCTGGACATGGCGGTCACTTTGCTCCGCCTTGTGCCATTGTGCGTTGGTGGAGAACAAGATCCCTGTTTCCGGCCAGACCGTCAACGGGGTCAGAGCACGATTTCGTTGGAGACCGCGTGCTCCGTCGACATCCCTTTCCTGAGCCGTGATCTGACCCCGTTGCCTCGCGTGCTCCGAGCCGACGTAGCTCACCCCACCGGATACTTCGCCAGCACCCGCTGCCGCAGTTCTTCGTCCCCGCCCTTTTCTCCGATGTCCCAGTCCACAAACCCGTACAGATCCTCCGCCAGCTCGGTGATCACGTCGCGCAGCTCCAGGGGCTCCAGCCATTCCTGCGGGATCGCCTGCACGCCGAGCAGGGTTCCGAGGAGGTTGCCCGCAATCGAACCGGTGGAGTCGGAATCGCCGTCGTGGTTGACAGCCATCAGGACGCCTTCGCCGAAGGTGTCGGCCACCAGCGCGCAATACAGGCCGATCGCCAGTGCCTCCTCGGCCACCCAGCCTTCGCCCAGCCGGGCGATCGCGAGGTCGTGACGCGTGTCCGAGCGCGCCAGTCTCTCGGCCCCTTCGATGGCAGCCAATGTTTCCTCGTGCCCGGGCCGGGTGCGCAGGCATTGCCTGGCGGCGTAGACGGCCTGCGCCAGGTTGGCGCCATCGACCAGCGCCAGGATCATGACGGCCAGCGCGCCGCCCGCCAGCTCGCCGGTCGGATGGCCATGGGTGATGCCCGCCACCTGCGCGCCGGTGTCGAACGTCAGCTCGGGCGTCCATCCCAGCCGCCACGCGAACAGGCCGACCGGCGCGACCCGCATCACACCGCCGCAGCCCTTGCTGTTGTTGATCGCCGGCTCGTCCACCGACAGCATCGCGCGCAGCGCCGACAGGCAGGTCAGGCCCGGTGCGCGGCGCTGGTGCAGCTCGCGGTGTCCGAACAGCCATCCGTCGCCGCCGGCGTCGGCCTCCAGCCCGGCCCGGGTGCGCTCGCCCTGCGTGCGCAGCCAGCGCAGGTAGGCGTACGCCACCATAGCCCGCGGCGAGGAATCCGCCCGAAACCGCGACCGGACCCCGAAGCGGATCAGCCCTTCGGCGGTGAACAGGGTCATCTGCGTGTCGTCGGTAATCCGGGCCATGCCGTCGGCGGCGGGCGCATGGCCGCGCACCCCGGCGGGGCCGCATTGGCGCAGGATCTGCACGAGCTTCATGAACTCGACCGGGGCGCCGAGCGCGTCGCCCACCGCGCCGCCAAGCAGGCAGCCGGTAAATCGATCCGCGGGATCGCAGTGTTCCATCTCATTCCCTCTTCTTCTTTTTGGTCTGGTTCGCCATGATCACCTCGCCCGGGCTCGCGGCGTGACCCTCGGCTACTGTTCGTTTCGACAGAGCGGAGCAATCGGGGTCAGATCGGAATTCAGGACCGACGTAGCAATCGGGGTCGGATCGGAATTCGGGACAGCAGCTTCTCCGGAGCGCGGGGTGTTGATCGAAATTCCGCTCTGACCCCGATTGCGTTGGTGGCGAACAAAGCATCTCTCTCCGCCAACACCGTCAACGGGGTCAGAGCACGATTTCGTCCGAGACCACCCGCTCCGTCTACATCACTTTCCTGAATCGTGATCTGACCCCGTTGCCTAGCCCGCTCCGGCCACCCTCGTCCTGAATCGTGATCTGACCCCATTGCCTCAGACATATCGCCCAGCCAGCGCCAGCCCCGCCTGATGCACTTTGCGCCTGAGGTCCGCGGGCGCCACGACCACCACATCGCCGCCGAACTTCAGGATGTCGCCGAGAATCTCGCGCTCGTCCGAATACGGCACCGACAGCACATAGCTGCCGTCCGCCTCGTCGCGGCTCTCCTGCAGCGGATGCCACTGCTCTCCCCTCACCCAGCGCGCCCGCTCGGGCGTGAACTTGAGGGCGGCCCAGGCCTTGGGCGCGCCGCCGAAGATGCCGTAGCTGACGCTCAGCACTTCGTCCAGGCGCTTGGCGGCAATCTCCTTGGCCTGCGTCTCGAGCACGTGCACCTGCGTGAAGGCATCGACCGAAAAGCTGCGCAGGTCCTGGCGCAGGTGGCACCAGGCATCCAGGTACCAGTTGTCGCGGTAGTGCACCAGCCGCTGCGGCGACAGCTCGCGCTCCAGCGTCTGGCCGTTCTGGCGGTTGAAATGCGTGACCTTCAGCCGCTTGCGCGCCAGCGTGGCGGCGGCCACGGCCTCGAAGAACTGCGCGGCCACGCGCCGCTTGCCGGCGTGGACGATGCGAATCCGTTGCGCGATGTCCTGCCCGGTCAGGCCATGCTGCTCCATCAGTTGGGTCAGCCGCTCCTGCAAGGGCCGCAGCTTGGGGCCCAGCAGGCCGGGCGCCAGCTGGGTCATCAGGTGCTGGATGGTGACCAGCGCCAGGATCTCCTGCTGGTTGAACCACAGCCCCGGCAACTCGCTGTCGTCGTGGCCCTGCTCCAGACAATAGCCGCCGCGGTCGCGGTCGAAGCGGATCGGCACATGGAGTTGGTCGCGCAGCTTGGCAATGTCGCGCTTGAGGGTGGCCCGCGAGATCTCCAGCTTGGCCATCAGGTCGTCGGCGGAGACGGCCCTGCGGCTGCCGAGCAGGCTCTTGTATTGATAGAAGCGGACAACTTCGCTCATTCCCGACCCTTTTCTTGTTGACGCCCGATTTACTGCAGCATTCTCCGTGCTGAGTCCCGCCCTGCCTGCGAACGGGCTTCGTATCCTGAGCTGTTGTGCAAGAGCCGTACAGGGGAATTTTGCGTAAACGGAAAGGCTACATGGGGAGGACGCCAGACCTTGCTACGGCAGGACCATCACCAGGATCGGACCGACGCGCCGAACTGCGGCAGCAATTGGGGTCGGATCGGAATTCAGGAAAGTGATGTTGTCGGAGCACGTGGTGCCGAACGAAATTCCGCTCTGACCTCAATTGCGTTGGTGGAGGCCGCACAGACCTTCTCCAACGAGGCGGTTACTGGTACGGGAGCCCACGGCTCCCGAAACGCAATCAAGAGATTGCTTGAGAGGAAGGGTCGTACCCGAATCTTCCTGACTCACAGAACGGGCAACGCCGTCCTGCCAGTTGGTACGTCGCACATATGTCGGCGGACTTGCAGCTTGGGCACGTGGAAGAAGGCGCCCGAGAGTCCACCATGAAGCTGAAACCGCATTGCAGGCACAGATGCGGCACATCATTGCCAACGCAATCGTCCACCGCATCATCCGGGTGATAGACGTATTTCTTCTCTCCGGCTTCGTCGATGAGGTATGGATTGCCATCCGACCAAGCGTCCACTTGCGCCTGGCAGGCGTGGCAGACATATAGGCGGCCTTGCGCCATCAGTCGTTACCTCCGGCGTGCGCTGACACCAGTGAACTGAGCCAGCGCCGTCCATCAGAGCTGTTGCCCACGTCCTGGACGAACTCCTGCCCTTTGCCAACGGCCTTTAGCCGCGCGTAGCCGTTTGCGATCGACCAACGTTCGAGATCAGCGTGGTACGTCAAAGGTGGCAGACCTTCACCCGGCATAAACCAACGCGGTAGCCGCCAGATGGAGCGGCTTTCACCAGGGGCCGTCAACTGCAGTGCGTCGGTCCAACGCCGAAAGACCCCGGCACCCGCGACTGGCTGGGGTGTTGCCAGCGTCAGCTTCTCCGCGCTCACGTAAAGGGTGTTCGTGCTACCGATGTCGACAGCGTGCTCGACGTGCGGATGGTCCCGTAGCCATGGCGACCCGGCCCGCAGATCGGCCGGATTGGCACCCGCCTTCAGCACCTCGCCGACCTGGAGCCAGCCGAAGAGACTGTGGATGTCCGGCGCACCCGGAACGTACCGCCACCGACCTTGATGAAGCTCCGCTTGCCGATACCAGCCGAAATAGAGAAACACATCGCCGACGCCCACGCCTTGATTTGCAAGGTGCTTCTGTGCCGCTGAATCCTGTCCGAAGCACGGCCTCCAGTTCGGCAGCCGATCCAGGCTGCTCGCCTGCAAGTCGGGATCCAGGTGAACGCGCGTCGAGGCCGTGATTCGTCCCGCAGTGAGATCGGACACGATGCGATGCAGCGGTCCCTGTGTGCTGACCAGGTCGCCGAGCGGCCGCCCGTGCTGGGATGGAATCGGCAGCGAAACGATGGTTCCATCCGGGAAGATGGGACTGGCCACGCCACCGTACTGGGAATCAAAGCCTTTGCGACTGAAGATGATCTTCATGAATTTCTCAACCGCCTACTCCAGCCTCTTCCCGAACTCCCCATCTCCGCTCACAGTAATTAGTAAGCTGTGGGTCGCCCGCGTCGCGGCTACGTAAAACAGTCTGGCATCCTCTTCGGCCTCTTCCCCAGGCATCTGCCCCGCGCCCACCAGAGCAACAACAGGAAACTCCAGGCCCTTGCACGCGTGCATGGTGAACACCTTGATGTTGTCCGCCTCGGGATCGTACGAACCCGACTTGCGGCGCACCTGGTGCGGCAGCTTGCCGTACTCCAGCGCGTTCGCGCATTCGTCCATCTCCTCATAGTGGCGGCAAATAACCGCCATGTCACCCCAGGCATGGCCCTCCTGATGGGCGGCAGCCAACTGCTCGGCGACCTTGCGCGCCTCATCGCGCAGCGTCGGCAGACGGATCACCATCGGTCCCTGCCCTTCTCTGCCGCAACTCACCGGCCGCAACAGCGGTATGCCGTCATCGTCCTTGTCTTCCGGGGTCAAGAACTCGGCAGCGATGAGGTTGGCCGTCTGCAAGATCTGCCTGGTATTGCGATAGTTGATCTTCAGAATGGTGGTACGCCCTTGCGCTTGGATGCCCACGCTCTTGAAACTGAACTCCTTGCTGCGCCGGCGTTCATAGATGCTTTGGGCATCGTCGTAGAGCAGCAGCAGACTGTTGGTTGTCGGGTCGACCATCTGAGTGACCAGCTTGAGCCATTCGGGCTGGAAATCGTGGCCCTCGTCGATCAGGATGGCCAGATACTGACCCGAGGGGATTTGCCCACGCTTGACGCCGCGAATCACGCCATCGACCATCTCGTCGAACATGTGCGAGCCCTGCTTTGGCAATGTCTGGCCGTACGCCACCAGCTGTTGGCGACACCACTTGTGAAAGTTCCGGGCGTGAACCCGATCGCTCAGACCCTTGGCCTCCATGATCGCGGCGAGTTTCACCGCCAGGGGCTCGTTGTAGCAAAGTATGAGAATCGGCTTGGCTTCAGTGGCGGCCTTGGCGAGTTGTTCGGCGCGATAACCCAGGATCATGGTCTTGCCCGACCCTGCGACGCCGTGAATGACACGGTGGCCATCGCCCAGGCTTCTGGCCAGTTGCTCCTGCTGCAGATCCATCACGCGCATGATGTCCGGCAGCTCGGCGTCGCCATCTTCCTCCTGGAAGAGCGGTCGCTGGCCAACAACCCGAACCTCGGGGAACATGATCCAGCGCACCCGGTCCAGCTGGGGCAATGACATGGCACCGCCAAAACTGTGTGGAAACATCTCCCACAGCCGCCGCTGGAAAGTCTCCGCCTCGACTGACTCCAGCATCTCGTCCTTAC
>JAAOZX010000156.1 GCA_012274225.1 Comamonadaceae bacterium
GGGCACCGCCAATCCCGATTTCGCGTCACAACGCCTCGCGCTGATGGCCCAGCGTGATGCCGCCCGCGCTGCGTCCAGTGCCGCGCTGCGAGACCTGTACGCGGCCTTGACACCCGAGCAGCGGACGCTCATGGGTTACGGGCAGTTCGCGGGTGGCCCGCGCGGCCCGCGCGGTCCGGCACGTTGATATTCCCGATTCCGCGTCCCGATGCACGGGCCCGGACCCCAGGAGCGGCCCGGCGAGGCTCAATCGCCGGGCCGCTCCTTGATCAACATTTCCCACACCATGACCCGCCTGTTCCAGTTCGGCGAAGCCGTCGACGGCTATGAAATCCCGGTGCTGAACGAGCGAGCAGTGCGCGCGGCGGCCGGCATCCTGTTCTTCTTCGCCATCGTGTCGTTCATGAACGCCTGGCTCGCCGGCAATTTCCAGCCGACCCGTGTGTTCGTCGTCGCCTTCCTAATCGACTTCGTCATCCGCATCTTCGTCAATCCGAAGTTCGCGCCCAGCCTGATCGTCGGCCAGTTCATGGTGCGGCGCCAAATGCCGGAGTACACCGGTGCGCCGCAGAAGCGCTTCGCCTGGGGCATCGGATTCGCGCTGGCCCTCACCATGTTCTACCTGGTCGTGGTCCGGCAGGTGGTGGGCCCCGCCAACATCCTGGTCTGCGCGGCCTGCCTCGTCCTGCTGTTCTTCGAGTCGGCGCTCGGCATCTGCATCGGTTGCAAGGTCTACAACCTGTTCAACCGCGAACAGGCCCGGCTGTGCCCGGGCGGGGTCTGCGATCCGCGCGAGCTGCCGGCCCGACATAAGCTGGGGCTGGCGCATTTCGCCGTGGTCGGACTGTTCGTTGCCGCGGTCTATGGCGCGGCCCCCTGGGTGGCGGGCGAGCCGCCCCCGACGGTTGCCGCCCAAGGCGCGGTGGCCTCGGTCACTGCACCGGCCACGGCGGCGGAGGAGGAGCGCTGCCGGGTCCCCGACTTCGCCATCGCGATGGGCCACGCCGACAAGTGGAAGCTGCACAACAATTGCAGGTGACGGCGGCTCCCAGGCAAACCCTGAGTTCATATATTCGTCAATGGTGATGTAATGACGTAAGCGGTGGCTGGCCCTGCGCGGCCGGCCACCTCCACCATCGACCTGAAGGAACACCCGTGAACCGCACCCTCAAATTCCTGGCCTGGCTCCTGGGCAGCTTTCTGCTGTGCAGCGTGGCGCTGGCGCAGGACAAGGTCGTCTATCACATCGACAACGCCGAAACGCAGGCCACCAAGGCCCTGCGCAATGTCCGCAATCACCTGGACGTGGCACCCGACACCAAGATCATCGTCGTGGCCCATGCGGAAGGGATCGACTTCCTGATGGAAGGCGCCAAGGACAGGAAGAATCCCGACATCGACTATGCGTCGCTGGTCAGCGCGCTGAAGGCCCGCGGCGTGCGGTTCGAGGTGTGCGAACTGACCCTGCGCAACCGCAACCTCAAGAAAGATCAGTTCATCATGGACGCCGATTTCACGCCATCCGGTGTCGTGCGGATCGCCCAATTGCAGTCGCGCGAGCACTACGCTTACATCAAGCCCTGAGCGCGCGGCGAGGGCTGCGCGGCGTCAGGCCGGATGCAGTAGTCGCAGGTGCGCCGCGAAGTGCTGCGCCAGGTAGGCCTCGCCGCGTTCCAGCACGAAATAGCGGAAGGCCTCTGCCGCCGGCGACAAGACCTTCGACAGCGTATGCACCACGTTCCAGGCGCGCACGACCGGGCTGCCGTCGACGTCCAGCAGCGCCAGCAAGCCATTGTCCAGTTCCAGTTGCACGGTGTGCAGCGACAGAAAGCTCAGGCCCATGCCGGCGATCACGGCCTGCTTGATGGTCTCGTTGCTGCCCATCTCCATGATGACGCGCGGCTCCAGGTGCGCCTGCTCCAGGAACTTCTCCAGCGCCGCCCGGGTTCCGGAGCCCTGCTCGCGCACGATGAATTCGAACGGCCGCAGCGACTCGGCGGAGTGCGGCCCGCTGGCCCGCACCAATGGATGGTCCACCGGCGCGACGAAGACATGCGGGTGGGCGGCGAACGGCTCGGTCCGCGTCGCCAGTTCCCGGGGCGGGCGCCCCATCACGGCGACGTCGACCTCGTTGGCCTGCAACAACTTCACCAGTTGTTCGCGGTTGCCTTCGGCCAGCCGGATCTCCACGCCCGTGTGTTCGCGCCGGAACTCCGCCAGCAGGCGCGGCAAAAAATATTTCGCCGTGCTGACCATGCCAATGGTCAGGGTGCCGGCCTCGACCTGTTGCAACCGCGCCGCCGCGTCCTCCGCGTCCTTCAAGGTGGCGAGCATCCGCCGCGCGTACACCAGCATGTACTCGCCCGGCGTGGTGAGCGACACGGCGCGCCCACTGCGCTCGAACAACGGCAGCCCGACGTGCCCTTCCAGTTCCTTCACTTGCATGGTCACCGCCGGCGGCGTGAGGTGCAGCGCCTGCGCGGCCTTGCTGAAGCTCAGGTGCCGTGCGACCTCGCTGAACACGCGCAATTGGCGGAAGGTGGCATTCTTCATTAAGTGATAGCTTAACCCTAACAAAATAATAAGTGAATTTACCTTATTTAAGCAGGTTCTTATAGTCAACCCCATTCCGCAAGCAAACCAGGAGCAAAGCGATGGGCGACACCCAGATCACCGACGCCAAGAAGCGCTACAGCGCAGGCGTCCTCAAGTACCGGCAGATGGGCTACTGGATGCCCGACTACGAGCCCAAGGACACCGACATCCTGTGTCTCTTCCGCATCACGCCGCAGGAAGGGGTAGAGCCGGAGGAAGCGGCAGCGGCAGTGGCCGGGGAATCGTCGACTGCCACCTGGACCGTGGTGTGGACCGACCGGCTCACCGCCTGCGACAGCTACCGGGCCAAGGCCTACCGGGTCGAGCCGGTGCCGAACAACCCGGGGCAGTATTTCGCGTACGTCGCCTACGACCTGATCCTGTTCGAGGAAGGCTCGATCGCCAACATGACGGCCAGCCTGATCGGCAACGTGTTCTCGTTCAAGCCGCTCAAGGCCGCGCGCCTGGAAGACATCCGCATCCCGGTGGCCTATGTCAAGACCTTCAAGGGGCCGCCCACCGGCCTGGTGGTCGAGCGCGAGCGGCTGGACAAGTTCGGCCGTCCGCTGCTGGGCGCCACCACCAAGCCGAAGCTGGGGCTGTCGGCGCGCAATTACGGCCGCGTGATCTACGAGGGGCTGAAGGGCGGCCTGGACTTCATGAAGGACGACGAGAACATCAACTCGCAACCCTTCATGCACTGGCGCGACCGCTTTCTGTACGTGATGGAGGCGGTGAACAAGGCCCAGGCCGTCACCGGCGAAGTCAAGGGCTCCTACCTGAACGTGACCGCCGGCACGATGGAAGCGATGTACGAGCGGGCCGAGCTGGCCAAGGAGCTGGGCTCGATCGTGGTCATGGTGGACCTGGTGGTGGGCTGGACCGCCATCCAGTCGATGGCCGAATGGTGCCGCCGCAACGACATGTTGATGCACATGCACCGCGCCGGCCACGGCACCTACACCCGCCAGAAGAACCATGGGGTGAGCTTCCGCGTGATCGCCAAATGGCTGCGCCTGGCCGGCTGCGACCACCTGCACGCCGGCACCGCCGTCGGCAAGCTGGAGGGCGATCCGCTCACGGTGCAGGGCTATTACAACGTCTGCCGCGACAGCCACACCAAGACCGACCTGCCGCGCGGCCTCTATTTCGACATGGACTGGGCCGACACCAAGAAGGTGATGCCGGTTGCCTCGGGCGGCATCCACGCCGGCCAGATGCACCAGCTGATCGACCTGTTCGGCGACGACGTGATCCTGCAGTTCGGCGGCGGCACCATCGGCCACCCGCAGGGCATCCAGGCCGGTGCCGTCGCCAATCGCGTCGCGCTGGAAGCCATGGTGAAGGCGCGCAACGAAGGCGTCGACCTGCTGCTGGAGGGGCCTGAGGTGCTGCGCAAAGCCGCGCAGTGGTGCGCGCCGCTGCGCGCGGCGCTCGACACCTGGGGTGACGTCACCTTCAACTACCAGTCCACTGACAGCAGCGACTACGTCGCCACGCCGGCCGTCGCGTAAAGCAAAGAGGAGTCCCCACCATGATGAGCAACCCCACCGGCCGCCTGACCCAGGGCCAGTTCAGTTTCCTGCCCGACCTCACGGACGCCGAGATCTCGAAGCAGATCGAGTACGGGCTCGACAAGGGCTACGCCTGGAGCGTGGAGTACACCGACGATCCGCATCCGCGTAACACCTATTGGGAAATGTTCGGGATGCCGATGTTCGACCTGAAGGACGCGGCCGGCATCCTGGCCGAGCTGAACCAGTGCCGCAAGGCCTTTCCGCGCCACTACGTCCGGCTGATGGCGTTCGATTCGACCCGCGGCGTCGAGTCGATCGCGATGAGCTTCCTCGTGAACCGCCCCGAGAACGAGCCCGGCTTCGCGCTGGAGCGCCAGGAAGTCAATGGCCGCTCGATCCGCTACAGCACGCGCGGCTACGCCAACGCCAAGCCGGAACTCGAGCGCTACTGAGTCCCGCCAAACCCGACATGGCCTTGCCCCTGCACATGATCCAGCCCGCCCCGGCCGTCGCCGAACCCGCGCCGGAGCGGCTCGCACGTTCGGTGGGCCAGGTTCTGGTCGACTCCCAGGTCGAAAGCGTGCTGGAAGAGCTGGACCGCGACCTGGTGGGACTGGCGCCGGTGAAAGCGCGCATCCGCGACATCGCGGCGCTGCTGGTGATCGACAAGCTGCGGCTGAACCTGGGGCTCACCGCCCAGGCGCCCAGCCTGCACATGTGCTTCACCGGCAACCCCGGCACCGGAAAGACCACGGTGGCGATGCGAATGGCCCAAATCCTGCACCGCCTGGGCTACGTGCGCAAAGGCCATCTGGTTGCGGTGACGCGCGACGACCTGGTGGGCCAGTACATCGGGCACACCGCGCCCAAGACCCGCGAGGTGCTGAAGAAGGCCATGGGCGGCGTGCTCTTCATCGACGAGGCGTATTACCTCTACCGCCCGGAGAACGAACGCGATTACGGCCAGGAAGCCATCGAGATCCTGCTGCAGGTGATGGAAAACCAGCGCGACGACCTGGTCGTGATCCTGGCGGGCTACCAGGATCGCATGAACACGTTCTTCCAGAGCAATCCGGGCATGAGTTCGCGCATCGCGCACCACCTGGAGTTCCCCGATTATTCCGCCGAGGAGCTGCAAGCGATCGCCTCCAAGATGCTGGCTTCGCAGAATTACCATCTGGGCGACGGCGGCGTCCAGGCGCTCGAGCGCTACCTGGCGCTGCGAATCGCCCAGCCGCATTTCGCCAATGCGCGCAGCGTGCGCAACGCGCTGGACCGCGCTCGCTTGCGCCAGGCCAGCCGCCTGTTCGCGGACCGCGACCGCGAGCTGACGGCCCAGGACCTCACCACCATCGAGCCGCAGGACATCCTGGCCAGCCGGGTGTTCCAGAACGACGCGAGCCTTCAATGACCCCTTCGCGTATGCAAGCCCTGATCTTCGACGTCGACGGCACCATCGCCGACACCGAGCGCGCCCACCTTGCGGCGTTCAACCATGCCTTCGCCGAGGCGGGGCTGGACTGGCGCTGGGACGAAGCGCAGTACACGCAGTTGCTCGAGATTTCGGGCGGCAAGGAGCGCATCCTCCATTACTGGCGCGCGACCCGCGGCGAAATGGTGGACGTGAGCGGCACCGCAGTCGGCGAAACGGTGCAGCGGCTGCACGACCTCAAGACCGCCGCTTACGAAACCATGGTCAACAGCGGCGGCGTGCATCTGCGGCCCGGCGTGCTGGAACTGATGGAAGAAGCGCGGACACGCGGCTTGGGCCTTGCCATCGCCACCACCACCTCGCCGGTCAATATTGCGACGCTCCTGCGCAAGGCCATCGGGCCGCACTGGCGATTGAGCTTCTCGGTGATCGCCGACGCCTCCAGCGCACCGGTCAAGAAACCCGATCCCCAGGTTTACCGACAGGTGCTGCAGGCGATGAAGCTGCGCGGCCGCGACTGTCTGGCCTTCGAGGATTCCGCCAACGGCCTGCGCGCCGCGACGGGCGCCGGCATCGCCACCGTGATCACCCCCACGCATTTCACGGCGCACCATGATTTCGGCGGTGCGCTGCGCGTGCTGCCCGATCTGGCCGGCGTCACCGTGAACGATCTCCAGGACTGGTCTTGCAACGCCGATGCGCGGTCCGGAGCACTGGCATGAACCGCAGCGATTTTCAGATCGCACCCTCGCTGCTGTCAGCCGACTTTTCCCGGCTGGGCGAGGAAGTGAGGGCGATCGAGGCGGCCGGCGCCGACCTGGTGCACTTCGACGTCATGGACAACCACTACGTGCCCAACCTGACGATGGGGCCGATGGTGTGCGAAGCGGTGCGACGCTGCACCCGGTTGCCGATCGACGTGCACCTGATGGTCGAGCCGGTGGATGCGCTGGTGCCGCTGTTCGCCAAGGCCGGCGCCGCCATCATTACCTTCCATCCCGAAGCGTCGCGCCACGTCGACCGCACGCTCTCGCTGATCCGCGAGCATGGCTGCCAGTCCGGCCTGGTATTCAACCCCGCCACGCCGCTGGACTGGGCATCCCACGTCATGGACAAGGTGGACATGATCTTGCTCATGGGCGTCAACCCGGGCTTCGGCGGCCAGCAGTTCATCGAGGCCACGTTGCCCAAGCTGCGCGAAGCCCGGCAGCGAATCAACACGCATGCAGACCGTGGCGGCCAGCCCATCCGTCTGGAAGTCGACGGCGGCGTCAAGGCCGACAACATCGCCCGCATCGCCCGTGCCGGCGCCGACACCTTCGTGGCCGGCAGCGCCGTGTTCGGTTCACCCGATCCGGACGGTGGCTACCGCACCGTCATCGCGAGGCTGCGCGAGCAGGCTTGCGCCCCGCTGGACTGAGCGCCGACGCTCCCGCAAGAAAGACACCGATGATCCTGTCGCAACGCCCCACCCTGACCCAGTACCTGATCGACCAGCGCCGGCGATTTCCGCAGGCCAGCGGCGACTTCAATGCCTTGATCCTGGACGTGGCCCTGGCCTGCAAGGCCATCGCTCAGGCCGTCGCCTGGGGCGAACTGGGCGGCGTGCTGGGACGCCAGCGCGACGGGGCCGCGGATGCGATCAATGTCCAGGGCGAAGCCCAGATGCGGCTGGACGTCCTGAGCAACGAGGTGTTCCTGCGCCAGAACGAATGGGGCGGCCAGCTGGCCGGGATGGCCTCCGAGGAAATGGAGCAGCCCTATCCGATCCCGCAACAGTACCCGCGCGGCAAGTACCTGCTGGTGTTCGATCCGCTCGACGGCTCCAGCAACATCGACGTGAACGTCTCGGTCGGCAGCATCTTCTCGGTGCTGCGCGCGCCCGAAGGGGCGCAGCAGCCCGGGCGCGAACTGCGCGAAACCGACTTCCTGCAAAGCGGGGACCGCCAGGTGGCGGCCGGCTACGCCATCTACGGCCCGGCCACCATGTTGATCCTCACGGTGGGCAACGGCGTCGCCGGCTTCACGCTCGACCCGGGCCTGGGCGAATTCATGTTGACGCACCCCGACATTCAGGTGCCGTGCGACACCCGCGAGTTCGCCATCAACGCGTCCAACAGCCGCTTCTGGGAAGCGCCCGTGAAGCGCTATGTCGACGAATGCCTGGCCGGCCGCGAAGGCCCGCGCGACAAGGACTTCAACATGCGCTGGATCGCCTCGATGGTGGCCGAAGCCCATCGCATCCTGATGCGCGGCGGCGTCTTTCTCTACCCGCGCGACAGCAAGGACGCGGCCCGGCCCGGGCGCCTGCGCCTGCTGTACGAGGCCAACCCGATCGGTTTCATCATCGAGCAGGCGGGCGGCCGCGTCAGCACCGGCCGCCAGAACGTGCTGGAGGTCCAGCCCGACTCGCTGCACCAGCGCATCCCCCTGGTTTTCGGCTCGCGCAACGAGGTCGAGCGCATCGAGCGCTACCACGCCGAGCCCGTCGCCCGCGAATTCGAGGCCCCGCTGTTCGCCGAACGCAGCCTGTTCCGGGCCTGACAACAAGTTTTCATATCGAAAGGCCAGCATGTCGGAACGGCATCCCATCATCGCAATCACCGGCTCGTCCGGGGCGGGCACCACCTCGGTGACCCGCACCTTTGAAAACATCTTCCGCCGCGAGGGTGTCAACGCCGCCATCATCGAGGGCGACAGCTTCCACCGCTACAACCGCGAGGAGATGAAGCTGCGCCAGGCCGAGGCCGAGCGCGGCGGCAACCGCAACTTCAGCCACTTCGGCCCCGAGAACAACCTGTTTCCCGAACTCGAGCAGCTGTTTCGCAGCTACGCCGAAACCGGATCGGGCCGCCGCCGCCGCTACCTGCACGACAACGAAGAGGCCGCGCCTTACCGGCAATCGCCGGGTACCTTTACTCCGTGGGAAGAAGTGCCGGACAGCACCGAACTGCTGTTCTACGAGGGGCTGCACGGCGCGGTGGTCACGCCCGAGGTCAACATCGCGAAGTATCCCGACCTGCTGATCGGCGTGGTGCCGGTGATCAACCTGGAATGGATCCAGAAACTGTGGCGCGACAAGTCCAAGCGCGGCTACTCCACCGAGGCCGTCACCGACACCATCCTGCGGCGGATGCCGGACTACGTGCACTACATCTGCCCGCAGTTCACCCACACCCACGTGAACTTCCAGCGGGTGCCCTGCGTGGACACCTCCAACCCGTTCATCGCCCGCGAGATTCCGGCGCCGGACGAAAGCTTCGTGGTGATCCGCTTCGCCAAGCCCAAGGGCATCGACTTCCAGTACCTGCTGAACATGATCCACGACTCGTTCATGTCGCGCGCCAACACCATCGTGGTGCCGGGCGGCAAGATGGAGCTGGCGATGCAATTGATCTTCACGCCCTTCGTGTGGCGGATGATGGAGCGTCGCCAGCGCGCGATCGGCAAGGCATGAGGCAGCAGGACATGCGCACCCCCTCTTCTCCCGATCTGGAGCGCCGCATGGCCGACGCACTGCGCATGCTGGCCGTCGACGCGGTGGAGCGCGCCAATTCGGGCCATCCCGGCGCGCCGATGGGCATGGCCGACATGGCCCAGGTGCTTTGGCACCGGCACCTGCGGCACAACCCGGCCAATCCGCAGTGGCCGGACCGGGACCGCTTCGTGCTATCCAACGGCCATGCCTCGATGTTGTTGTACGCGCTGCTGCATCTCACCGGTTACGACCTGCCGATCGACGAGTTGAAGGCCTTCCGGCGCCTGCACAGCAGGACACCGGGCCATCCCGAGGTTGGCGTGACCCCCGGTGTGGAGACCACCACCGGCCCGCTCGGCCAGGGCCTGGCCAATGCCGTGGGCATGGCGCTGGCGGAGAAACTGCTGGCGCAGGAATTCAACCGCGAGCACCAGGGCAGGCGCCACGACATCGTCGACCACTTCACCTATGTGTTCCTGGGCGACGGCTGCCTGATGGAAGGCATCAGCCACGAGGCCTGCTCGCTGGCCGGCACGTTGCGCCTGTCCAAGCTGATCGCGCTGTACGACGACAACGGCATCTCGATCGACGGCGATGTGGCGTGCTGGTTCACCGACCACACCGCCAAGCGCTTCGAGGCCTATGGCTGGAATGTCATCGCGGTCGATGGCCACGACCCGGCGCAGATCGAAGCCGCCCTGCTCGCCGCGCGCGCTCTCGCCTCGCGCGATGCAGGCGGCCCGACGCTGATCTGCTGCAAGACCACCATCGGCAAGGGTTCGCCCAACAAGAGTGGCAGCCACGATGTCCACGGCGCCGCCCTGGGAACGCAAGAGGTCGAGGCCACGCGACGCGCGCTGGGCTGGACGGCGGCACCCTTCGAAGTGCCGGCGGAGCTGGCGGCCGCATGGGATGCGCGCGAACGCGGCGCGTCAGCCGAGCGGAACTGGCGCGCGCGCTTCGAGGCCTACCGGGCGTTGTTCCCGGACCAGGCCGCGGAATACGAGCGTCGCACCCAGGGGCAATTGCCCGCGCATTTCTCCAAGGGCGTCGCTGCACTATTGGACCAATGCGCCACTCGGGCGGAGCCGATCGCCACGCGCAAAGCCAGCCAGCTCGCGCTCGACGCACTGGCGCCGCTGTTGCCCGAGCTGTTCGGCGGGTCGGCCGACCTCACTTCTTCGAATCTCACCAACTTCAAGGGCAGCGTGAAAGCCGGCCGCGAGCGCTGGGGCAACCACCTGTCCTATGGCGTTCGCGAATTCGCCATGGCCGCCGTGATGAACGGAATGGCATTGCACCGCGGCCACATCCCGTACGGTGGCACTTTCCTGACCTTCAGCGACTACAGCCGCAATGCGATCCGGATGGCGGCGCTGATGAAGCTGCGCGTCATCCATGTGCTTACGCACGATTCGATCGGCCTCGGTGAGGACGGGCCCACGCACCAGAGCATCGAACACATCCCCTCGCTGCGCCTGATTCCGAACCTCGACGTCTGGCGACCTTGCGACAGCCTTGAAACCGCAGTGGCCTGGGCCTGCGCCGTGGAGCGCGACGACGGCCCCTCGGCGCTGTGCCTGTCACGGCAGAATCTGCCGCGCGTGGCGTTCGATCCGGCGCTGGCGGAGCGGATCCGCCGCGGCGGCTATGTGCTGTCCGACATGGCGGGCGCGCAGGCGGTGATCCTGGCGACCGGGTCGGAAGTCGCGCTGGCGCTAGCGGCCCAGGCGCAACTGGCCGTCGAGGGTATCGCCACCCGCGTGCTGTCGATGCCCTGCACCGCACGCTTCGATCGGCAGCCTGCCGGCTACCGGGAGCAGGTGTTGCCGCTGCGACTGCCGGCGGTGGCGGTGGAAGCCGCTCAGCCCGATTTTTGGCACAAGTACGTGGGACGCGAAGGCGCGGTGATCGGAATGACGAGCTTCGGCGAGTCGGCGCCCGCCAGGGACTTGTACGCGCATTTCGGCATCACCGCCGAGCACATCGCCCAGCAAGTGCGGCGGCTGGTGCAGCAGCGGGCGCCGCATCCGGTCCTTGCTCCAGCCGTCGAGCTGGCGCCCGCCAAATGAGCGTAGCCCCCGATGCCGCGCTGCCGATGTCCGACCGGTAGCCCCGGCTGGGCCCGGCAGCGGGAGCGCCCGATCTCTGCTAAATTAACCGCTGCTTATATTTACCCCAGCGGTTCAACCGGAGGCTCTCCATGAATTCCCAATACGGCTTTCACGCCACCCTGCACACGACGTTCGAAGAGGCGCTGCCGCGCGTCATCGATGCCCTGAAGCAGGAAGGCTTCGGCGTCCTCAGCGACATCAACATCCAGGCGGCAATGAAGGAAAAGCTCGGCGCGGCGATGCGACCCTATCGCATCCTCGGCGCCTGCAATCCGCCGCTGGCGCACAAGGCGCTCACGGCGGAGCCGGACATCGGCTTGCTGCTGCCCTGCAACGTGGTGGTGCGCGAGGAAGTGGACGGCCGGATCGACGTTGCCTTCATCGATCCGCAGATGATGGTCCAGCTCACGGGCAATGCCCAGGTGCGGGAAGTGGCGGACGAAGCGACCCAGCGGCTGCGGCGCGCGTGCGACCGATTGGCAACGCCCTGACACAGGTCAAGGAAAAAGCGGCGGTTCGCCCTCAGAGTTGGAGCGTGCCAGGCGATTTCAAAACGTCCGGCGCAGGCTGAGGGGCTTGAGCTTCCGACGCCAGGTTCCGGCGTCCTGATACGCCGGGATGGATGGAGACGACATCAGACCGGTAAGCTGTTTCTCATGGCTTGTCGGGGTCTCCGCAGCCCGCCTCCCGTGCAAACGGCGGCGGGCTTCTCATTGGCGCTCAGTGAATCAGGTCGCCGTGCGGCACCAGTTCGTGCGCGATCCGCTCTTCCAGCTCGCTCGGGCCGAAGCGGGTGAGATCCAGGTCATGGGTGCCCGTGAGACGGCGCTGCGTCGCCTTGCCCAGTTCGGCTCGGATCTCGCCCAGGAAGGGGCTGGAGGCGAAGATCGTCAGCGAACGGAAATGGTCCAGCTGAGCCTCCTGCTCAAGCAGGTGCGCCAGCTCGCGGGCGAATTCGATGTGCTCGCCATCGCTCGCATCCAGCTTGCCGCGCCCGCGGGGATGGATGAAGCTCTCGAGAATCATCATGGGCGCACCGCGCTCCTGCTGTAACAGCCGCGCCCGCGTCGCATTGGCGATCAGGGTCCAGTCGGGTTTCATGAGGAATCGAAACAGGTTGGAATCCCATCACCATACCGTTGGCCCGCGGCCCCGGCGTTGACCCTCGTCAATGTCTCCGGGATACGAATGCGCTTCGTTTCAGTGCGCCATCAGGACCGGCAAGGTCATCGACTGCAGCACGGTGCGCGAAGTGCCGCCCAGCACCCATTCGCGCGCACGGCTGTGGCCGTAGCAGCCCATCACCATCAGGTCGGCGTCCAGGTCGAAGGCGCGCGACAACAGCAGGTCGCCCATGAAGTCGGGCTCGTCGCCCTCGCGGTGCCAGGTCGGCTCGACACCGCGCAGTTTGAGGTAGCCATCGAGATCCAGTCGGGCCCCCGCGACGTCATCATCTTCCCTGCCCCACGACAGCACATGGACGCGGCGCGCGCGCTGCATCAACGGAACCGCGGCGCTCACGGCGCGGGCTGCTTCGCGCGTGGGCTTCCAGGCGATGACGATGGTCTGCCCGAGGGTGGACCCCAGATCGGCATAGGGCAGGATCAAGGCCGGTTTGCCGCTGGTGGCCATCACGGTTTGGGCGAAATCGAACGGCACGCCGACCGCCTCCTGATCGGAAGGATCATGCTGGCCCAGCACCAGCAGGTCCGCGTAGAGCGCCTGGCGCGCAAAGGCCGGCACGATGGGATAGTCCTGCACCTCGGCCCACTCGGCACGGACACCGGGACTGGCAATCGAGCGATCGAAGATGCGGCGTGCCTGCGTGCGCCGCTCTTCGTCAATCTGGCCGAGAGCCTCGGCCACGCTCGCCCCGGCCTCGGGCGCGAACGGTACCACCAGCAGCGCAGGCGTGACCGCATACAGGGCCGTGACCGCCGCGCCGTGGGTCTGGGCGATAGCGCGCGCCACCGCCAGGCGCCGGGCTGCCCGCGGCGACCCGTCCAGGTGGACCAGCAGTTGTGTCAGGGATTCCTTCATGGCCCGCTCCTTCACGGTTGCGATGCAACAACGTTAGGTTGCGCAAGGCCGGAGCGCGTTGACGCGCGTCAATAGCGGGAGCCAGTTCCCTAAAAGTCGTCGGTCGAGTCCGATACGCCATGCTTGATCGCGTAGCGGATCAGCTCGCTGGTGTTGTGCAGCCCCATCTTCTGCATCAGGTTCGCCTTGTGGGTGCTGACGGTCTTCACCGAAAGCGTCAGCCGCGTCGCGATGTCGGTCACCGACACCCCGGCCGCCAGCAGCCGGAAGACTTCGAACTCGCGGTCCGACAAGGTCTCGTGCGGATGACCTTCGCTGCCGGGCATGGCCCCGAGCGCGAGTTGCTCGGCGACCTCCGCCGAGACATAGGCGCCCCCACCAGCGATCTTGCGGATCGCCTGCTCGAGCTGCGCCGGCGCGCTTTCCTTGGTCAGGTAGCCGCTGGCGCCCGACTTGATGGCACGCACCGCGTATTGCAGCTCCTGGTGCATGCTGAGCACGAGGATGCGCAATTTGGGCTTTTCCGAGCGCACCAGCTTGATCAGCTCCATGCCGCTGCGCCCCGGCATCGACAGGTCGAGCACCAGCAGATCGAAATCGAATTCGCGCACCCGCTGCATGACTTCCGTGCCGTCGGCGGCTTCAGCGACCACCTGCAGATCCTTGGCTTCGGAAACGATCCGCTTGAGGCCTTCGCGCACGATGGCATGGTCGTCGGCGATCACGATTCGGATCATGGCGCGAGCCCGCCTTCATGGACCGGGATGCGCACCTGCACGCGGGTGCCCCTGCCGGGCTCGCTTTCGATGCTGGCGCTGCCCTTGAGAAGCTGCGCGCGCTCGCGCAGGCCCATCAGCCCCAGCGAGTGGCGCTTGCGCGGCGCGTCGGTCGCGAAGCCCCGGCCGTCGTCCGACACCTCGAGCACCACCGCGCGCGGCGTGCGGGCCACCAGCACGTTCACCGCAGTCGCGTGCGCATGCTTGCCCACGTTGGCCAGCGACTCCTGGACGATGCGAAACACCGCGGTCGCGTAGGGTTCCTGCAGGTCGAGCTCCTCGTCCACGTCGACTTCGCATGGCACACCGGTGCGTTGGGTGAAGCTGTTGGCCAGCCACTCGATTGCCGGCCCCAGACCCAGATCGTCCAGCAGCAAGGGTCGAAGATCGGCGGCGATCCGGCGCGTCGCAGCCACCGTGGTGTCCAGCATGCCCACCATGGCGGACAGCTTCGACACGGCTGCATCGGGCTGGCCGCGGGCGTTGTCACGCAGCCAGATGGTATCCATCTTCAAGGCCGTCAACGACTGCGCCAGCTCGTCGTGCAACTCGCGCGCGACCCGGCTCTTCTCGCCCTCGCGGATGGTCTGGGCCTCGGCCGCGAAGGTGCTCAATTCCTCCTGCGCCTGCATCCGTTCGGTGATGTCGCGCAGGATCACCGTGAACAGCTTGCCCTCGCCGGTGGCCAGCTGCGAGATCGAGGCTTCCATCGGAAATTCTTGGCCGTTGGCACGCAACCCGTACAGCACGGTGCCGTCGCCCATGCGCCGCGAAGTGGTGCCGGTGGCCGAGAAATGCCCGATGTGGCTGTCGTGGCCGGCGCGATAGCGCTCGGGCATCAGCTGGTCCAGCTTCTGGCCCAGCGCCTGCTCGCTGGGCCGGCCGAAGATCCTCTCGGCGGCCTGGTTGTACAGGACGATCCGCTGCGCTTCGTCCACGGTGATGATGGCGTCCATGGCCGAGTCCAGCAACCCAGCCAGGCGCGCCGCCAGGCGTGCCTGCTCGTGTTCGGAGTGCAGCCGCTCGCTGACGTCGCGCAGGATGACAGTGAACAGCTTGCCCTTCGGAGTTTCGAGTTGGGAGATCGAGGCATCCATCGGAAACTCGGTGCCATCGGAGCGCAGGCCGTAGACCACGTTGAGGGCGCCCATGCGTCGCGAAGTGACCCCGGCGCTGCCGAACCGCCGGATCTGGTCGCCATGGGTGGGCCGGAAACGCTCCGGAATCAGCTTGTCCAGGGGCTGGCCCAGGATGTCGTCACGGGGCCAGCCGAAAATCTTTTCGGCTGCGCGGTTGTAAAGGACGATTTCATGCCGTTCATCCACCGTGACGATGGCATCCATCGCCGAGTCCAGGACCCCCGCCAGGAGCGCTGCGGCGTTATGGGGGTCGCTGCCCAGTGTGGCTTCGAGACTGCGGAAAAGAGAAAGGGGCACGTGTCAGTATGTCATTCACTGGAAAGTCCCCCAATTTAACCCAGACCAACTGAGTATCAAAGTACTAGTGAAGCAGATACACGCCTGCGGCCTCGCCGGACGGCTGCAACGGCCCCAGCGGATTGGACTGCTTTTCCACCCGGTCGGTAGCGGCCTGCCCCCCGTAATTTCGGAACAGCACGAGGCCATCGCTCACCACGATGAGCGCGTCGAACCACCAGCCGGTGATATACGTGTCACGCTTGAAGTTCAGGAAGTCCAGGAGGAAGTTCCCCTCGCGCTTGCGGTCCTGGCGCTCGAAATGGAACTGGTAGCCGCGGCAGGCGGACTGCTCGCGGATGCACTGCTGGATGCCCGAATCGAGCTGTTCGACCGGCACTCCGGGATAAGGGGCCAGCTTGGCGACGATTTCCGGATAAGGAATCAACGTCACGTTGGGCCGCGTGACGGGGTCGAAGCCCAGGGCCTTGAGCTCCTCGACCGTGGTCTGCCGGCCGACGATGCGCTCGGCCGCGGCCTTCGCCTGTTCAAAGTTCTCGAAACGCACCGGCGTGTCGCTGCTGCCCTTGGGCAGCAGACCCGTGCAACCGCACAGAACGACGAGCAGACAGGCGATCAATAGACGCTTCAACATTTTGTCCTTCAAGTTCTCGCGTGCGGCCAGGACCATGACGTGCCGGCGCGACTTCGTGAGCACATGCACTTCAATTGCGCGCCTCCGGGGCGGCTCGGGCCACCAACCCCCGAATCTCCGCGTCGCTGGTCTGGGCGAACTCGCGGTAGTACTGGCCGACGCTCTGGAAATCCTCGGGGTTGGCCAGGCAGACAAACTCATCCGCCGCGGTGCCGATCAGTTCCTGCGCCTCCGGTGGGGCAACCGGGACAGCCACGACGATCCAGGCCGGCTTGGCACTTCGCAGCGCCTTCAGCGCGGCGCGCATGGTCTGGCCGGTCACCACCCCGTCGTCCACCACGACCACGGTGCGACCTTCGAGCGAAACCAGCTCGCGATTGCCACAATAGAGCGCGTGGCGCCGGATCAGGTCCAGGCTTTCGGTGGCGACGATCTGGTCGAGCTGCTGCGGGCTCACCTGCTTGCTGGCGACCAGCTGCGGATCGACCTGCAGTGCGCCGCCCCCGGCGATGGCTCCGCCGACACCGGCGGCACGGTCGGGCCCGCCCAATTTGCGCACCAGCAGCAGTTCGAGCGGGCAACCCAGCACCCGTGCCACTTCCCACGCCACCGGCACGCCGCCGCGCGGCAAACCGAGCACCACGACGTCGTCGCGGCCAGCGTATCCCAGCAACCGGCTGGCCAACGCAGTGCCTGCAGCGATTCGGTCGTTGAACAGGCGGATCATGGGTGGATAGCGAGGGAACTCGTATTGAGCAAAGTTGGCAGGTGGAGAAGGACAAGTTAGGGCATCGATAGCCCGGTTGCATTGACCAAGGTCAACGCGGCCCCGAAGTCGCGAGCTAGACTGAATTTCATATTCAGGAGCGACACCATGAACGACGCATCCCGGACCCTCAAGGAAGGCCAGCAGCGACTGGCGAAGGACTTCAAGGCCGTGGTCACCGACGCTGAGCATTTGCTGCGTCATGCCGTGCGCGACGCGGGCCAGGGCTACGGCGAAGCGCGCGAGCGCCTCGAGGAAAGCCTCAAGACCGCGCGCGAGGAATTCGCGCGCCTGGAAGGCGCCGTGGTGGACGGCGCGAAACGAGCAGGCAGTGTCACCGACGGCTATGTGCGTCAGCATCCGTGGGAGTCGATCGGCGTTGGCGCCGCCGTGGGCCTGCTGATCGGCCTGCTGATCGCACGCAGGTAGCCCGTGGCGCTGGCGCGGAACCTGGCGCGGCTGGGAGCCGGCTCGCTGTTGTTGGCTCGCCAGCGGCTCGAGTTGGCTTCGCTCGATATCGAAGAGGAACTGCTGCGGGTCGGCTTGCTATTGGCCGGGGCGCTGGTCACCGCGCTCATGCTCGCCCTGGCACTGTCGGCAGCAGCCGCGAGTGTCGTCGTCCTTTTCTGGGACGGTGCGCGAATGGCGGCCGTCCTGGGCGTCACCGGCTTTTTCACGCTGGCCGGCGTGCTCATGGCGTGGCGCCTGGTGGCCGCAGTGCGCGACAAGCCGCGGTTTCTCGCCGCGACGCTGGCGCAGCTGGAAAAGGACGGCCAACAGCTGGGCGAGCAGCCATGAAGAGCCGTTTCGAAGCCATCGCACATCGTCGTGCCGCGCTGGTGGAAGAGATCGGCTTTGCACGCGAAGGCGTGACGCTGGTCGTGCGGAGCCTGCGCAAGGAATTGGCCTGGGCCGCCATGGGCCTGGTGGTGAGTCAGCTGCTCGGGCGCAAGCGCTGGCTGCGCATCGTGAGTCTTGGCGCATTGGCCGCATCGCTGGGCGCTCCGCTGCTCGCGCACTTCTTCCCGGCCCGGCGCTGAAGCAAGGACATCTCATGTACCGCCGCATCATCGTTCCCATCGACGGCAGCCAGACCTCCAACAAGGCGCTGGTCGCCGCCCTGCAGCTCGCCACCGAAAGCCAGGGCCGCATCCGCCTGGTCCACGTGGTGGAGGAACTCGCCTACCTGACCGGCTACGACCAGTTCGGCGGCTATTCCGGCGACCTCATCAAGATCATGCGCGAGACTGGCAACAAGGTGCTGGCGGACGGCACGGCCATCGTGCAGTCGGCCGGCGTTGAATGCGAGAGCGCGCTCTACGACAATTTCGGCGAGCGGCTGCCGGAGGTCGTGTCGGACGAGGCCACTCGCTGGAACGCCGACCTGATCGTGGTCGGCACCCACGGCCGCCGCGGCGTAGGCCGCATGCTGCTGGGCAGCGGCGCCGAACAGGTGATCCGCATGGCGCCGGTGCCGGTGC
The DNA here is from genome assembly GCA_012274225.1 of Comamonadaceae bacterium. Lineage (GTDB taxonomy): Bacteria > Pseudomonadota > Gammaproteobacteria > Burkholderiales > Burkholderiaceae_C > Ramlibacter. The sequence goes on from JAAOZX010000156.1 coordinate 18,270, forward strand.
TGGTGATCCGCTCCGAAGAAGCAGTCGCCAAACCCTGAGTCAGTTCATTCGCAACGCAGCGGCGCACCGCACTTGAAACGCCGCCTCATCCTTGTGATCCTGGCGCTGGCATGCGCATCAGCCGGCACTCAGGGCTTCAGGCCCGACAGCACCGCAATCGCCGAAGTCCAGGGATTGCCTTCGATCGGGAAATGGATGATTGGACCGGATCTCGCACCCGCGCATTGGCTGGGCGAGAGCTGGCGAAGTCGGCAACTTCGCGAGCCGATCAACATGATCATCATCGATCCGCATTCCGCCAGCCCCGACGAGGCCAGGGCTAACTTCCTGAAGGCCGCGACCGAGTCTGGATTCCCGAGCCGATCCGGCCATTCCGGCGGCTACTGGGCGTGGATCGGCCAGCAATTACAGCCCCAGTTCCCGGAGACGCCTGCCCACGCCTTCTCCGATGCGCCATTCGAGCTGGATAACAACCACGGGCGATTGTTCGGACCGTACCGGCATGCCGGCCGATATATCTTCGTGGGGGCGGTGAGCCGCGAAAAGGTGGCACCGCTGTCGACGCCCAAACACCAGTATGTCTCGTTCAACAGGGGACGAGACAAGTTCGCGGACGCACTGGACGCCCATTCGGGCTTTTGCCGCACCGGATTCGTCGACCTCGGCAATGCGTTGGTGGACCACCCCGATCTGACGACCGGGGATCACGACGGCATGGCGGCCGTATTGACGCTGCGCAAGCCTTGAGGCGGGGGCGTCGGGCGCCGGGGCCCGTTACCGGCAACCCGTGGGCCGCTGTGATTCCGGCACCGGGCACAGGTTCACTTCGGCCGGCGACATCGCAAGCAACGCAGTGAGCGCGTTCGAACCGATGCTGATGGCCCAGAACGCGAAGAAGCTCACCGTGTAGATGCTCTGGCGGGACAAGGCCACGGGCTGGCCGGCCCAGTGCAGGTCGTGCGGGTCCACCATGGCGAACACCACCAGTTCGAGCACGCAGGCTGCCAGGAACGCCGGCCAGGCGACCCGCATGAGTTTCAGGTTCCGCATGGCGTTTTTCCTTCCGTGGGGCGCTGGTTGGGGTTCAGGGCGAGGTGGCAGGCGTTGCAGCGTGATTGCGGCCCTGCAAGGCCGGCATCTGCGCCTTGCTCTTCGCCAGGGTTCGGTTGATCTCCACGCCCCGCTGGTAATAGTCCTCGGCCAGGACCGGATCGGGATGGCTGATCGCGATCCACGCCGTCACCAGGGCGGCGACCACCACGACCGCGGGGCCGGCGATCACCAGCCACACGTGTCCGTATTTCCACCACGGCTGGCTGGGGGGCGTTGGCGTTTTCATCGTCGATTCTCAGCGAGGCACCAGGAAGACCGACTTTTCGCTGACATGGGCGTCGCCGGTCATGGTGCCGATGTTGAAATGAATGGGATGGGAGCCGGGCTGGGCCGAGCCGTACGGAATCTGCAACCGCACCGCGACCCAGCGCGACTCGGCCGGTCCCACCGCGACTTCGCCTTCCGATGCCAGCACCAGGCCTTCCAGTCCGTCGGCGGACAGGCGATAGCGCTGGGGTTCCTCGGTCGCGTTCATGATCTGCAGGCGATAGACGTTCTCCAGCTTGCCGCCGGCAACGATGCGCGACAGGGCCGCGCGATCGCGCACCACGTCCACCTTCAGCGGCGTGCGCACCACCAGGCTGGCCACCAGCACCGCGCACAGGGCCGCCAGGACGGCCCCATAGACCAGCACCCGCGGCCGCAGCACGCGCCGCCACATTTCATGCCGCGTCCAGCCTTGCACCATGGCGTTCTGCGTGGTGAAGCGAATCAGTCCCTTCGGATAGGCCATCTTCTCCATCACGCCGTCGCACACGTCCACGCAGGCTGCGCACCCGATGCACTCGTATTGCAGGCCCTGACGGATGTCGATGCCGGTGGGACAGACATGCACGCACAGGTTGCAGTCCACGCACGAGCCCAGCGACAACGCGGCTGGATCGGCCTTGCGCGAACGCGAGCCGCGGGGTTCGCCCCGCGCCGCGTCGTAGCTCACGATCAGCGTGTCGCGATCGAACATGGCGCTCTGGAACCGCGCGTAGGGGCACATGTACTTGCACACCTGCTCGCGCAGGAAGCCCGCGTTGCCGTAGGTCGCCAGGCCGTAGAACAGGACCCAGAACACTTCCCACGAACCCATGCTGCCGGCCAGCAGGTCGGCGCCCAGTTCGCGCACCGATGAGAAATAGCCCACGAACGTGAAGCCGGTCCACAACGCCACCGCCAGCCAGATGAGGTGCTTCAGCCACTTCCGGGCGAGCTTGCCGGGCGACATCGAAGCGGCATCCAGGCGCATGCGCGCCACCCGGTCGCCCTCCACCTTGCGCTCGATCCACATGAAGATCTCGGTGTACACCGTCTGCGGGCAGGAAAATCCGCACCACAACCGCCCGGCCACCGCCGTGAACAGAAAGAGCGACAGCGCGCTGATCACCAGCAGCGCCGTGAGGTAGATGAAGTCCTGCGGGTAGAGAACGTACCCGAACAGGTAGAAGCGGCGCGCGCCCAGGTCGAACAGCACCGCCTGGCGCTGTCCCCATTCGAGCCAGGGCAGGCCGTAGAAGACCAGCTGGGTCAGGAAAACGAAGATCCAGCGCCAGCGGGCGAAGACACCCTTCGCCTCGCGCGGGTAGATCTTCTTCTGGGCTTCGTACAGGGAACCGGCGCCTTCCGCCGGCTGCGATGCGTCCGGGGCGATCGGAATTACCTTGCGAACGGCAGGCAACTGCACGGAGACATCCTCATGGTTTGGCAGGCGCGGGTTTGTTGGACAGGCCCCAGATATAGGCGGCCAGTACATGGATCTGGGCGTCGGTCAGCTTGCCGTGTTGGGCCGGCATCTCGTTGATCTTGCCGTTGTTCACCATCGCGATCACGGCCTGCTCGCCCCAGCCATGCAGCCAGATGTCGTCGGTCAGGTTCGGCGCGCCGATGGCCTGGTTGCCCTTGCCGTCGATGCCGTGGCAGGCCGCACAGGCCGTGAACTTGGGCTTGCCCAACTGGGCGCGCACCGAATCGTGCGGACTGTTGGACAGGCTCAACACGTAATTGGCCACGTTCTTCACATCGTCCGGCGTGCCCACCGCCGCGGCCATCGGCGGCATCTGGCCGCGCCGCCCGCCCTTGATGGTTTCCTCGATCTTCTCGGGCGTGCCGCCGTGCAGCCAGTCCTGGTCGGTGAGATTGGGGAAGCCCTTGCTGCCGCGCGCGTCCGAGCCGTGGCACTGGGCGCAATTGTTCATGAAGAGCCGTTCGCCGATGGCCATGGCGTTGCCGTCGCCGGCCAGTTCCTCGGTCTTCTTCGCCGCGAACTGCGCATACAGCGGCCCCAGCTCCTTGTTGGCCTTCTCCAATTCCTGCTCGTATTGGCCGTGCATCGTCCAGTTCAGCTGGCCGGGATGGCTCCCCAGTCCGGGATAGGCGGCCAGGTACAGCAGCCCGAATACGATGGTAATCACGAACAGCCACATCCACCACCGCGGCATGGGGTTGTTCATTTCACGCAGATCACCATCCCAGACATGGCCGGTGGTGTTGTCGGCCTGCGGCACGACCTTCTTGCGGGCCGTGATCCACAGCAGCAGCAGGCAGGCCAGGATGCTGACCAGGGTCAGGCCCGCCACGTAGACAGACCAGAAATTGTCGTTGAAGTCGCTCATGGGGCTCTCCGGCTCAGTCGTGGTCGAAGGGGATGCGGGCCGCCTCGTCGAAGCGCTCGCGATTGCGCGCGGCGAAAGCCCAGTAAGCGATTCCGAGGAAAGTGGCGAAGCACAGCAAGGTGACTGCGATGCGTAGGAAGGTGATGTCCATGCGATGGGGTCCCTGTTCTTATGATTTCAGCGCGCGGCCCAGGCTTTGCAGGTACGCGATCAGGGCGTCCAGTTCGGTCTTGCCCTTGACATCGGCGGGGGCCGCGGCGATCTCGGCGTCTGTGTAGGGCACCCCCACAGTGCGCAGCGCCCTCATGTGGGCCGCGATGCTGGTCTCGTCGACGGCGCTCTTGTCGAGCCATGAATAGGCCGGCATGTTGGATTCGGGCACCAGGTCGCGCGGGTTGTTCAGGTGGATGCGATGCCACTCGTCGCTGTACTTGCCGCCCACCCGCTGCAGGTCGGGGCCGGTGCGCTTGCTGCCCCACTGGAAGGGGTGGTCATAGACGAATTCGCCGGCCACCGAATAGTGGCCGTAGCGCAGGGTCTCGGCGCGGAACGGCCGGATCATCTGCGAGTGGCAGTTGTAGCAGCCCTCGCGCAGGTAGATGTCGCGCCCTGCAACCTGCAGTGCCGTGTAGGGCTTGAGTCCCTCGATCGGTTGCGTGGTGGTCTTCTGGAAGAACAGCGGCACGATCTCGACCAGGCCGCCGACGGCGACCACCAGCAGGATCAGCACGATCATCAGGAAGTTGTTGGTTTCGACCTTCTCGTGCGAGAAGCCGGGTGCGGTGGGGTGGTTGTCCATGAGTCTTGCTCCGTCAGGCGGCGGCGGGAATGGCCACCGGCACGCGCACGGAGCGGCCCCGCGACACGGTCATCCAGGTGTTCCAGGCCATGATCAGCATGCCCGACAGGTACAGCAGCCCGCCGAGCACCCGGATCACGTAGAAGGGATAGGTGGCCTTGACCGATTCGACGAATGTGTAGGTCAGGGTGCCGTCGTTGTTGATGGCACGCCACATCAGGCCCTGCATCACGCCGGCGATCCACATCGCGGCGATGTACAGCACGATACCGATGGTCGCGATCCAGAAATGCAGCTCGATGGCCGGCACCGAGTACATCTTCTTCTGCCCGTAGAGGCGCGGCACCAGGTAGTAGAGCGAGCCCATGGTGATCAGGCCGACCCAGCCCAGCGCGCCCGAGTGCACATGGCCGATGGTCCAGTCGGTGTAGTGCGACAGTGCATTGACGGTCTTGATCGACATCATCGGGCCTTCGAACGTGCTCATGCCGTAGAACGACAGCGAGACGATCAGGAAGCGCAGCACCGGGTCGTCGCGCAGCTTGTACCAGGCGCCCGACAGCGTCATGACGCCGTTGATCATGCCGCCCCAGCTTGGCGCCAGCAGGATCAGGGAGAACACCATGCCCACCGATTGCGTCCAGTCGGGCAGCGCCGTGTAGTGCAAGTGGTGCGGGCCGGCCCACATGTAGGTGAAGATCAGCGCCCAGAAGTGCACGATCGACAGGCGATAGCTGTACACCGGCCGCTCCGCCTGCTTGGGGATGAAGTAATACATCATTCCCAGGAAGCCCGCGGTGAGGAAGAAGCCCACCGCGTTATGCCCGTACCACCACTGGATCATCGCGTCCTGCACGCCGGCGTAGGCCGAGTACGACTTCATCCAGCCGGCCGGAACGGCGGCGCTGTTGACCAGGTGCAGGATGGCCACGGCGAGGATGAAGGCGCCGTAGAACCAGTTGGCCACGTAGATGTGGCGCACCTTGCGCATGCCGATGGTGCCGAAGAACACCACCGCGTACGAAACCCAGACCAGCGTGATCAGGATGTCGATCGGCCATTCGAGCTCGGCGTACTCCTTGCCCGACGTGTAGCCCATCGGCAGGCTGATCGCCGCGGCAACGATGACCGCCTGCCAGCCCCAGAAGGTGAATGACGCCAGCTTGTCGGCGAACAGGCGGACATGGCAGGTGCGCTGGACCACGTAGTAGCTGGTGCCGAACAGCGCGCAGCCGCCGAAGGCGAAGATCACCGCGTTGGTGTGCAGCGGCCGCAGGCGCCCATAACTGAGCCAGGGAATGCCGAAGTTCAATTCCGGCCAGGCCAGCTGGGCGGCGATGATCACGCCCACCAACATGCCGACCACGCCCCAGACCACGGCCATCAGGGAAAATTGGCGGACCACCGTGTCGTTGTACAGCGCCTTGTCGGCTGTGTTGTCGTTCATTGAAGCACCTGTTATCGGAACCCTCCCAGTTTCCCGGCGCCACGAAGGGACACTGTTGACCAAGGTCAATCCGACCGGAGAATGCGCTCGGCTTCGGCGTCGACGCCCTCGAACTGGCCGCGCCAGACCGCCCAGCCGAGCGCGCCCAGAATGAGTAACGCCAGGCCGACGGAAAGCGGGATGAGGATGAAAAGAATGTCCATTGGAACGATCGGGTAAGGCCTGTGCGCGCTCAAGCCGCGGGCACGGCGGCGGATGTTGGCTGGACCGACGCGCCGACCGGCGCGTCGGAAGATGCCGGAATGCGGGACAGGCGCGCCGAGTTGGCCACCACCAGCAGCGAACTGGCCGCCATGCCCAGACCCGCCAGCCAGGGCGGCATCGCGCCGGCCACCGCCAGCGGTACGCAGACCGCGTTGTAGACTGCGGCCCAGGCCAGGTTCTGGCGCACCACCTCGCGGGTCCGACGCGCTTGTGTCCACAGCGAAGCGACCGCCTGCAACTGGCCGCCCAGGATGACAAAGTCGGACCGGGCCTGTGCGAGGGGCACGGCCTCGCCCATCGCGATCGACACGTCGGCGCGGGCCAGCACCGGCCCGTCGTTCATGCCATCGCCCACCATCGCCACGCGATGTCCCTGCTGCTGCGCCTCGCGCACATGTCGCAGCTTGTCCCCGGGCGAGCAGTCGCCGCGCGACTGCTCGATGCCCGCGCGGCGGGCCAGGCGCTCGACGCCGCGGCCCCGGTCGCCGGAAAGGAGTTGCAGGTGCAGTCCCAGGGTCCGCAGGGCTGCCATCGCGGGCACGGCGTCCTGCCGGAGTGCCTCGTCCAGGTCGAAGCTGGCCAGCCAGCCCTGCTGGTCGGCGAGATGGACTTGTGGCCCGGCCGATTCGCCGGACTGAGCCGGCGCTTGGCAAAACGAGGCCGATCCCAGCCTCACCTCTTGGGCGGGCAGGCCTTGCGCGGCGTCCACCCGTCCGCGCATCCCGCGCCCGGCGACCTCGACAATGCCGGACGCTGCCGGACCTCCATCCGGCGCCGCGGCCGCGATGGCCCGGGAGGCCGGATGCAGCGACTGGCGCGCGAGGGCCGCTGCCAATGACAAGGCCCAGGCGCCATCGACCCCCGGACGCAACCGGGTCGCTACCACGGCCATCCGGCCCTCGGTCAGCGTCCCGGTCTTGTCGAACACCACGGTGTCCACCGAGGCACAGGTTTCCAGCGCCTGCAGCCGGCGCACCAGGACGCCGTTGCGCGCCAGCGCGCCGGCGGCTGCCAGCGTGGCAGCGGGCGTGGCCAGCGACAAAGCGCACGGGCAGGTGACGATGAGCACGGCGACAGCCACACCGAGGGCCCGCGCCGGATCGGTCGGCCACCACCACAGGCAGGCCAGCGCCGCGGCCAGCAGCACTGCCACCAGGAAGGGCGAGGCGAGGCGATCGGCGATCCGGGCCAGTCGGGGCTTGTCCATCGAGGCTTGTTCCATCAGGGCGACGATGCCGGCCCAGCGCGTCTGCGCACCCGCCGACACCGCAACGCCGGTGCGCGAAAGGGATCCACCGGTCGGCAACGCGCCGAAGACGCTGCCCGCGAGATTGGCCGCGCCCTGTGCGACGAAGTCGCGCGACGTATTGGAC
>JAAOZX010000157.1 GCA_012274225.1 Comamonadaceae bacterium
CCGCAACGGGCAGCGCGTCGGCCGCGGACGTCGTCAGTGGGACGTGCGCCCCAAAGGACGTGAGAAGCGACCGCCTCGTTGCGAACTTCAAGGCCTTTGTCGGCAAGAAGGACATGGGTGGCACCATCGAGAAGACGACGATGGGGCTCAGGGATGTGGCTCCGTCCCAGGTCGGCTTGGTGACGGACAAGGCGATTTGCACCAAGGCGGCCGCCGCCTTCGACACGAAACAACTGCAGAAGCGCACGGGGTATGCGCTGTATGTGGTGACCCTCGGCTCCTCGTACGGAGTGGAAGACACCCAGATGCTTCAGGCGGGTTTCGAAACCGCTTATGTATTCGACAGCACCTGGAAGTACCTAGGCGTCAGGCAAATCCAGTAACGGTTGGGCGTCACGCGTGAACTGCGAAGAGGTGCACTTCGGACTCTGGACGTGACACGACGGCAGTAAGATCGCGTCATGGTCCACGCCGTCCCTGATGCGCTCCCGCCGCCGGAGTGGGACTCGACCCTGGCGGCCGAGGTGCGCAGCCTCGCCGATCGCCTGCTGCCGATGTTCTACGCCGACCTCAAGCGAGTGGCGCACCACGAACGTTCCCGTGTCGCAGCCGGCATGACCCTGCAGACGACGGCGCTGGTGCACGAGGCGTACCTGAAGCTGCGCGGCACCACGGGCTGGAATGACGATGCGCATTTCATCCGCGCGGCTGCCGTCGCCATGCGCCATGCGCTGGTCGACCACGCGAGGGAGCAGCTCACCGCCAAGCGGGGCGAAGGCGCCGAGCACCTGCCCCTGACCGATTCGCTGGGCCAAGCTGAGGCCACCGTCGAAATGCTGGTGGCGCTGAACGACGCGCTCGCCCAGCTCGCGACGCAGTCGCTGCGCCTCGCGCAGGTCGTCGAGTGCCGCTATTTCGCCGGCTACGATGAAGCGGCCACCGCCAAGGCGCTCGGCATCTCGGAACGCACGGTACGCCGCGACTGGACGCTCGCGCGCGCGTGGCTGGTCCGCGAGCTGCGCGCGAGTTGATGCCGCGCCCTGCAATAGAGCACCTCAGCGGGTGCTGGCGATCAAATGACGCACGCGCTGCACCTCAGGGTGATCGGGACCGAGTTGCACGGCGAGATCCGCCGCACTGGTCATCAGCAGATCCCTCGCGCCCGGTCCACCACTGCCCTTGAGCGCTTCGGCCAGCCGCGCGCGCGCCAGCGCCAGCTCCCAGCTCTGCGGCCACTGCAGTTGCTCGCGCAGCGTCACGGCCTCTTTCAGCGGGGCGACGGCGGCGGCCGGCTGGTGCTGCGCCAACAGGGCTTCGCCGCTTCCGTACAGGGCACTCGCGACCACCGACGCGCCGGTCGGGCCGGCCTTGCGCAGCGGCTCGACCAGCGCGGCGAATTCCGGCTGGGCGGCGTCGACGTTTCCAGCAGCCATATCGATTCGGGCCAAGCTGAGACGCACGCGAAGCGTCAGAACGGAGCTCGCACCGAAGCGTTGGCTGGCGAGCGCCAGGTTCTCGCCGGCAAGCTGGCGAGCCTTGTCGAGATCGCCGGCGGCCGTCAGGGCGTCAGTCAGAAACAGACCATCCTGGATCGCCAGCGGGCTCGCCCCGCCCGCGTATTTCTTGGCCATGTCCGCAGCCGTCCGTGTGGTTTCCAGCGCGCGGGCGAGCTGGCCTTCGGCCGTCAGCGTAGCACCGTACAACCCCATCGCCGCCGCCACCGCCGCCGAGTCGCCGCCGTGCTCGCGCTGCTTCGTGTAGGCCGCCTTCAGCAGCTCGTCGGCTTCGCGCAGGCGGCCAAGGCGATAGGCGAGCGTTCCCGTGTTGCCCAGCACCACCAACGCGTCGGGCTCGTCGCTGCGTCCCATCTTCTCCTGGATGGCGAGATTGGCCCGGTAGGCGTCGAGGGCCTCCTGAAAACGATTCGCTCCGGCCAGCGATATCGCGAGAGAGTTGTAGAGATTGGCGGTCTCGCGGTGCACCGCCCCCGAGAATGCCGTCCGCTGCACGATGGCTTCCTGAAAGGTGCGGATCGAACCGTCAAGGTCGCCTTGGCTGCGCTGCAGCAGGCCTCGGGTGAACATCGCTTCGAGATGTTGTTCGCGGTACTTGTCGGGCGCGGCCTTCCAGCGTGCCTCGGCGATCGGCAGCAATTGCGCAGCGTGATCGATATGGCCGCGCAGCAGCTCGACGTACGCCAGCTTCTGCTGTGCGATGGCGACGGACTCGGGGTCGGCCTCCGGGCCGGCGGCCGCGAGAAATCCCTCCAGCAGCGGTGCCTGCCCCTCGACGTCTTCCAGCGCGCCGTACAGGTCCGCGAGGGTAATGACCACCTTTCCGGCGAGCAGCGGGTCGTCGTGGTACTGCGCCAGGACGCGCCGCGCGCTCGCATCCAGCATCGTCTTGGCCGTGACGGGTGCGCCGCTCTTTTCCGCGATCGAGCTGCGGAACAGATTCACGAGGTGATAGCGGATGGCCTCCTCGCGCGTGGCGGCGCGCCGCGCGATATCTCGCTCGATTTCGGCGCGACGTGCCTCCCACGTGGTCGTTGCGAGGCCCACCGCCACGGTAGCGAAGAGCACTGCGACGACGGCGACGCTCCACCGGTAGCGCGCGAGCGCACGTCCCAGCAGGTAGTGCCGCGCCCGGCCGCGCGCGACCACCGGTTCAATCCGCTTGTGATGCTGGATGTCTTCCATCAGCGCATTGACATTCGGGTAGCGATCGACGGCGTCCTTGCGCAGGCAGGTCGCGACGATCGCGTCCAGGTCGCCGGTCAGCCGACGTGTGGGAACCGGCGAGTCCGGAGCTGCCGTCGCCGCGCTCATCGACGGCGGTTCGTCATGCACGATCTGCTGCACGATGCGGCCGATCGGAAGGCC
>JAAOZX010000158.1 GCA_012274225.1 Comamonadaceae bacterium
GGCGCTCAAGCCGGCTCAGGTCGATTGGCAAAACCCCGAGCAACTGCGTTTCGTTCTCACGGAAGGAAAGAAGCGGCAGATCCGCCGCATGTGCGAATTGGTCGGACTGAAGGTGGTGGGGCTCAAGCGCGTGCGAATCGGAAAGGTCGTGCTGGGGCAACTGCCGATTGGACAATGGCGTTACCTGGCTGCCACAGAGCGTTTCTAGGCCCCTAAAGCGAGGATGTCGCGCAACGCGCGCCTTTCGTGAGCGCGCGGCGCCTCAGAACGTGATCGTCAGCGGCAGGTCTTCGGCGACAGCCACGGCGACTCGATACGATGCCGAGCGATCGGCGGGTGCGAGTCCCCGATTGACCGTTCCACTCATGATCTCGTGCCGGATGACAGGCACCCCTTGCTCGGCCTGCGGCGCCAGCGTCAGCGTGTCACGCGTCGGCCGAGCCCGAGCGACCGCCGGATCGGGGGTGAAGTCACTTAGCGGTGGCAGGTCAACGGTCATTGGAGAATGGCCCCACGCACGCGGCGGGCCGGAAAATCGGCACTCACCGGGGGTCGGATGAGCCAGTGGATGAGCAAGTGTAACAATGGATCGCTCCCACCTGCGCGGGAGTCGGGTCCGGCGGCGGCTGAGATGCCCAGACGCTCGAATTTTCACGCATCCTCCCGGCCGAGTGTCTCATTGCCGCAAGAGCAACCTTGAAACTCTTCGGGGCGGACCTCATTTGCTGCGGATGCGTTTCCTCCACTTTTTCTGATTCCATGACCCAAAAAAAGACGCTTTCCTTCCAGGCCGAAGTGGCCCAGTTGCTGCACCTGGTCACCCATTCCCTTTACTCCAACAAGGAAATCTTCCTGCGGGAGCTGATTTCCAACGCCTCCGACGCCTGCGACAAGCTGCGCTTCGAAGCCTTGAACAACAACGCCCTGTACGAGGACGCGCCCACCCTGGAGGTTCGGGTCGGCTTCGACAAGGAGGCCAAGACCCTGACCATCACCGACAACGGCATAGGGCTGTCGCAGCAGGAGGCGATCGACAATCTGGGCACCATCGCCAAGAGCGGCACCCGTGAGTTCGTCAGCCGGCTCTCGGGTGACCAGAAGGCCGATGCCCAATTGATCGGGCAATTCGGCGTCGGTTTCTATTCCGGCTTTATCGTTGCCGACAAGATCGCCGTCGAATCGCGCCGGGCCGGCCTGCCGCCGGAGGAAGGCGTGCGCTGGACCAGCGCGGGGGCCGGCGACTTTGAAGTCGAAACCATCACCCGTCCCGAGCGCGGCACCAGCGTGACGCTGCACCTGCGCGACGACGCCGCGGATTACCTCTCCACCTGGAAGCTCAAGTCCATCATCGGCAAGTACTCCGACCATATTTCCCTGCCGATCCTGATGCGCAAGGAAGAGTGGCAGGAGGGCGCGGACAACAAGGGCGGCGAGATGGTCCTCACGGACCAGTGGGAAACGGTCAACCAGGCCAGCGCGCTGTGGACCCGGCCCAAGAAGGACATCACGCCCGAGCAATACCAGGAGCTCTACAAGCAGATCAGCCACGACCATGAGCCGCCACTGACCTGGTCGCACAACCGGGTGGAAGGCGCCACCGAATACATCCAGCTGCTCTATCTCCCTTCCCATGCGCCGTTCGACTTGTGGAATCGCGAGAAGGCCGCCGGCATCAAGCTCTACGTCAAGCGCGTGTTCATCATGGACGAGGCCGAGGCACTGCTGCCGACCTATCTGCGCTTCGTCAAGGGTGTGATCGACTCCTCCGACCTGCCGCTGAACGTCAGCCGTGAACTGCTGCAGGAGAGTCGCGACGTGAAGGCCATCCGCGAAGGCTGCACCAAGCGGGTGTTGGGCATGATCGAAGACCTGGCGAAGCTGGAAAAGGACGAAGGCGCGACGCTGGAGGACAAGGCCAAGTTCGCCAGGTTCTACGGCGAGTTTGGCGCCGTGCTCAAGGAAGGCCTGGGCGAGGACTTTGGCAATCGCGACCGGTTGGCCAAGCTGCTGCGGTTCGCCTCCACCCAGTCCGACACGCCGAGCGTGGCGCTGGCCGACTACAAGGCCCGCATGAAGGAGGGCCAGGAGGCCATCTACTACATCACCGCCGAGACCCTGGCCGCGGCCAGGAACAGCCCGCAGCTCGAGGTATTCCGCAAGAAGGGCATCGAGGTCTTGCTGATGACGGACCGCGTCGATGAATGGGCGCTCAATTACCTGAGCGAGTTCGACGGCACGCCGCTGCAATCGGTCGCCAAGGGCGCAGTGGACCTGGGCAAGTTACTGGACGAAGGCGAGAAGAAGGCCGCAGAGGAAGCGGCCGAATCGTTCAAGCCCGTGCTCGCCCGCTTGAAGGAAGTCTTGAAGGACAAGGCGGAGGATGTTCGGATCACCACGCGCCTGGTTGATTCACCGGCTTGCCTGGTGGTCACCGACAGCGGCATGAGCATGCAACTGGCCCGCATGCTCAAGCAGGCCGGCCAGAAGATCCCCGAGGTCAAGCCGGTGCTGGAAGTGAACGCCGAGCATCCGCTGGTGAAGAAACTCGAAGGCTCGGATCACTTCGACGACCTCGCCCACATCCTGTTCGACCAGGCGCTGCTGGCCGAAGGCGGCCTGCCGGACGATCCCGCGGCCTACGTGAAGCGCGTCAACTCGCTCCTCGTGTAGCCGACAATTACTCGACCTTGCCGATCTTCTTGACCACTTCGGCCATGCGTTTGGCGTCGGCCGCAACGTACTTCTCGAAATCGGGCGTGTCCTGGTAGAGGATGGGGCTGCCGGCGTTGAGGATCACTTCCTTGACCTTCGGATCGTTGGCGGCGACGCGAGCGGCGGCGCGCAGGCGCTGCGCGATCGGCTCGGGCGTCGCAGCCGGGATGAACAGGCCCGACCACTGCGCGTATTCCGCGTTGTAGCCGGCGTTCTTGAGCGAAGGAACATCGGGCATGGATTCGAGCCGGCCGTTGCCCCAGTGCGCCAGCACGCGCAGCTTGCCGGCCTTGAGGTATTGCAGCACGGTGGCGGGTCCGGAGGAAACGGCATCGATCTGGCCGCCCAGCAAGGCCACCACGGCCGGTCCCGCACCGGTAAAGGGCACATGGGTCATCTTGATGCCGGCGTTCTGCGACAGGATTTCCATCGGCACATGCATCGTGCCGTAGTTGCCTGACGAGCCATAGTTGATGGCACCGGGACGCTTCTTCGCGTCCTCGACGAAATCCTTGGCCGTCTTCCACGGCGAATCGGCGCGCACCGCCAGCACCGTGGGATCGGCAGTGAAGCGGGCAATCGGGCGCAGCGAACTCATCGAATACATGGGCGGGCGGCCCAGAATGGTGTCGGCCTCCGGGAGCACCGTGAACGACGACAGCGACATCAGCACCGTATAGCCATCGGCGGGCGATTTGGCGACCTGCGCCATGCCGATACCCCCGCCGGCACCACCGCGGTTCTCGACCACGACCGGCTGGCCGAGGTCCCGCGACATCGCCTCGGCCACCGGCCGCGCCACGATGTCGGCCAGGCCCCCCGGGGGGAATGGCACGATCATCGTGATGGGTTTGGTGGGATACGCGGACTGCGCGGAAGCGAGGCCGGCCAGCGAAAGAACAACGGCGGCGGTGGCGAGAACGGAACGACGATGCATGAGGTCTCCGGAAGAGGTTGCACTACAGGAACAATGGCCGGCGAGCATGCTACATTCGCGCCCTCGTATCCAGAGAGTTTTCCCGATGAGGATTGCCGCTTACATCTACCAGAACGAGCCGGGTGTCGGCCTCGTTGCCCCCGACCTGAAAACGCTTCAGCCGCTCGAGCTGCCGCCGCGCCTGCGTGCCCTGGGCGCACTGCCCGTGATCGAGGCTTTGTCGCGCGGTGAACCCGTGCCGCCAGCCGGCCCGGCGATCGCAATCGACCAGGTGCAGCTCACGGCTCCGCTGCCGCGGCCGCGCCGCAACATCTTCTGCGTCGGCAAGAATTATCACGCGCATGCAAAGGAATTCGCCGGCAGCGGTTTCGACAGCAGCGCCAAGGCCGGCGGCGATATCCCCGCCGTGCCGATCTACTTCACCAAGGTGCCGGAGTCGGTGGTCGGCCCCGGTGCGCCCATCGTCATCGTTCCGGATGTCTCCACGGCAATCGATTACGAAGCCGAGTTGGCGGTGATCATCGGCCAGGGCGGCAAGGGCATCAAGGCCCCCGACGCAATGAAGCACGTGTGGGGCTACACCATCATCAACGACGTGACGGCGCGCGATTGGCAAAGCCGGCACCTGCAATGGCACCTGGGCAAATCGTTCGACACTTTCTGCCCGATGGGGCCGTGGCTGGTCAGCGCCGACGAGTGCGATGGCCAGCGGACGCAGGTGCGCCTCTGGGTCAATGGGCAAGAGCGGCAGAACGCCTCGACCACCGACCTGATTTTCGACATCCCGACGTTGATCGAAACCCTGTCGGCCGGCATCACCCTCTACCCGGGCGACGTCATCGCCACCGGAACGCCGGTGGGTGTGGGCATCGGCTTCAAGCCGCCGAAATACCTCAAGCCCGGCGACGTGGTGAAGATCGAGATCGGCGGCATCGGCGTGCTGGAGAACCCGGTTCGCTGATCCGGCCCGACCCCGAGGCCCCGCACCGGCTCGGCCCCGCGCCGGCTAAACCACCAGGGGCGGCTCGGCCATCGCCTCCAGCTGTTCCTCCAGCATCTGCACCTGGCCTTGCCAGTAGTCGCTGGAGCCGAACCAGGGAAAATTGATCGGGAAGATCGGGTCGTCCCAGCGCCGTGCCAGCCACGCGCTGTAGTGGATCAGGCGCAAGGTCCGCAGCGGCTCGATGAGCGCGAGCTCGGCGCGATCGAATTCGCGAAACAGCTCGTAGCCGTCCACCACGGGCCCCAGTTGGCGCTGGCGCTGCGATCGATCGCCCGACAGCAGCATCCACAGATCCTGCACGGCGGGTCCGGTTCGCGCGTCGTCGAGATCGACGAAGTGCGGCCCCTGGTCAGGAGTCCAGAGGATGTTGCCGGGATGGCAGTCGCCGTGCAGGCGGATCATCGCGATGTCCGGGTCCTTGCGTTCGCCCAACGCAGTGTCGGCGATCATGCGCAACGCCTCGCGGCACTTCTTTTCCCAGGCCGATTGCACGTCCATCGGAACCATCTGGTGGCCGAGCAGCCATTCGCAGGGTTCCAGTCCGAAGCTCTGCAGGTCGAGCGCCGGCCGGGTGACGAAAGGCCGCGCCGCGCCGACGCCGTGAATGCGGGCGAGGAAGCGTCCGATCCACTCGAGCACGGCTTCATCGTCGAGCTCGGGGGCGCGACCGCCGCGGCGCGGACTCACGCTGAAGTCGAAGCCGGCATGCTGATGCAGTGTCCTGTCGTTCAGCACCAGCGGCCCGACGGCCGGGACTTCGGCGGCCATGAGCTCCGCAGCGAAGGAGTGCTCCTCGAGGATCTGCGCCTGGCTCCAGCGGCCCGGCCGATAGAACTTGACGACCACGGCCTCGAGTTCCTGATGCGGCTCCTCGAGGTAGACCTGATAGACCCGGTTTTCGTAGGAGCTCAGCGCCATGAGACGACCGTCGCCGTACAGGCCCACGGCGGCAAGAGCGTCGAGCACGACGTCGGGCGTGAGCGCTTCAAAAGGATGGGAGGACATGCCGCCATTGTCGCGCCGCGTTGCGGCGCGGTGTGGGGCAGGCGCGGCCGGCACCGTCCTGCTAGGCCTGGAAGCGCTTGCGAGTCAGGGCCAACGCGACCCAGAAGGCAGCTACCGTGTAGCCGACCAGCACCAGTGCGCTGCGCAGCGGATGGGCAGGCCACTGGTCCATGAACATAGGCCGCACCAGTTCCACCGCGTTGGTGAGGGGCAGCCAATCCGACACCACGCGCACTGCGGCCGGCAATTGCTCGCGCGGAAAGAAGACGCCCGACAGGAACATCATCGGCGTGAGGAACAAGGTGAAGTAATAGGTGAAGAAATCGTAGCCCTGAGCCAGCGCATTGAAGATCAAGGCGATGCACGAGAACGTGACGCCAACGCCCAGCAGGACCGGCCAGGCCGCCAGCAGCTTGGGGCTATGGCTGATGCCCAGGCCCAGCATCACGCCGAGGATGACCGTGACGGAAAACATGGCCTTGAAACCGGCCCACAACATCTCGGCCATGACCACGTTGTCCAGGCTGACTGGCGCGTTCATGATGCCGTCCCAGGTCTTTTGCAC
>JAAOZX010000159.1 GCA_012274225.1 Comamonadaceae bacterium
ACCGAACGCAAGGCTGCCACCCGCACCACGCCCTTCAACGGCGGGGACGAACTGCGGGCCCTCGCGGCCAAGGGCTCCTGAACCGATCGCAGCCATGCGCCTGACGCAACTGACGGATTACGCGATGCGCCTGCTGATGTGCCTGGCGCAGCACCCGGATCGCCTTTGCACCATCGCCGAAGTGGCCAGGCACTACGGCATCTCCGAGGCCCATCTGGTGAAGGTCACGCACCTGCTGGGCCGTGCCGGGTGGATCGTCACCACCCGCGGCAACGGCGGCGGCATCCGGCTGGCGCACGAGCCCAAGGACATCGTCATCGGCGAAGTGGTGCGCAGCATGGAGCCGGACTTCGTTGTGGTCGAGTGCTTTTCCACCGGCAACCGTTGCATGTTGACCGGCAACTGCAAGCTCACCGGCGTGATGGACGGCGCGCTGCGCAGTTTCATGCAGTACCTGGACCAACACACGCTGGCCGACATCCTGCCCGCGGCGCCCGCTCCGGCCGCCCCCCGCGTGGCGCAGGTCAAGCGACGCGCGCGGGCGTCGGTGTCCCCATGATTCGCAGCGCATTGTTGTGCGTGGTGCTGGCGCTGGGCGGCTATGCCAGCGCCACTTGGCTGACGCACGACTTCCAGGTGTGGACCGCCGAGGGCGCACGCCGGCTCGACGTGGCCCTGGCCCCGGTTGCGACGCCGGCCGTGACGGCCGAAGGTCCGGGCATCGCACCACAGCCGCTGCCGCAACTGCTGGCCCCGAGTGAGTCGGTCACGGTCGTCGACTTCGTCTACACGCGCTGCCAGACGGTCTGCCTTGCGCTGGGCGGCGTGTTCCAGCAAATGCAGGCGCAATTGCGGGCGGCCGGGTCCGGCGATGCCGGGGCGTCCCGCGTGCGGCTGATGTCGATCAGTTTCGACGACCGCGACAGCAACTCGGACCTGCAAGCCTATGCGGCCCGGCTGCGGGCCGATCCGCAGTGGTGGCGCTTCGTGCGAATCGGCAATCCGCTCGAGCGGCAGCGGCTGCTGGTCGACTTTCAGGTGACGGTGGTGGCCGACGGCCACGGTGACTACGAGCACAACGCCGCGTTGCTGGTGGTGGACCGGCAAGGCCGCCTGGTCCGCATCTTCGACTACGCGGAACAGCAGCTGGCTCTCGACTATGCGCGGTACCTGGCAAGCGGGGTTGCGCTATGAGTGGCATGCGCGGCCGCGTGTCGGGCTGAGCGCCCTGGATGGCGCTGGCCGCGCTGGTCCTGTTGTCGCTGCCACCGGCCCGGCACGCGCTGGAGTCCAGCATGAGCGCGCAAATGCTGCTGCAGTTTCCGTGGCTGGCGCTGTGCGGCTTTGCGCTGGCCGGCGCCTTGCCCGCAGGCTGGAGAACGCGTGTCGATCGCTCCAACGCCTACGGCATCAGCGGGCTGTTCGGCATCGCCCTGCTGGCGGCGTTGCTGATGATTCCGCGCCTGCTGGACCTCGCAGTGATCGATGCGCGAATCGACCTGCTCAAGACACTGGCGCTGGTGCTCGGCGGAATGGCGCTGCGCGTCTCCTGGCGTTCGGCGGGCCTCTTGGTGCAGGGTTTCTTTCTCGGCAACGTGCTGCCGATGACGGCGGCCGTGGGTCAGCTGTACCAGGACTCGCCGGCGCGCCTTTGCAACGCCTATTTGCTGGACGACCAGGTGCGGCTGGGCCGGATGCTGGTGGGTCTCGCGGTGGTGATCGCGATCGCCTGGTCTGCGCGCCTGGTGCTTGCGCTCGTGCGGCGGGAAAGCGTCGCCGCCCTGCCGGCGCCGCCGCTCATCCCAGGATCAGCAGCGCCCGGAAATCGTTGACGTTGGTGTGGGTCGGCCCGGTGATCACCAGGTCGTCGAGCTGACGAAAGAAACCGTAGGCATCGTTTCGATCCAGGTAGTGGTCGGCCTTCATGCCGAGCAACTGCGCGCGCGACAGCGTCTCCGGCGCCACCACGGCCCCGGCGTTGTCCTCGGTGCCGTCGATGCCGTCGGTGTCGGCCGCCAGCGCCCAGACACCGGGCTGACCCTGCAGGGCCTGCGCCAGCCCCAGGCAGAATTCAGCGGCCCGCCCGCCTCGCCCCGGCGCCACGCCCGGCGGCTGCTTCTTCACCGTGACGGTGGTCTCGCCGCCGGACAGGATCACGCAGGGCTTGTGAAACGGCTCGCCCCGCAGCGCAACCGACCGGGCCAGCGCGGCGTGGACCTTGCCGACTTCGCGCGACTCGCCCTCCATCTCGTCGCTGAGGATGTGAGCCTGCAGGCCGGCCGCCCGCGCGGCATCGGCGGCGGCCTCCAGCGACTGCTGCGGCGTCGCGATCAGATGCACCTGGTGCGCCAGGAACACGCCGTCGCCCGGCTTGGGCGTTTCCAGCGCGCCCTGCTCCAGCAGGCTCATGATCGCGCCCGGCACCGCGATGCCGTAGCGCTGCAGGATGGCGACGGCGTCGGCGCAAGTCGTTGCGTCGGGCACCGTGGGGCCGCTGCCGATGACCGACGGGTCGTCGCCCGGCACGTCGCTGATGGCCAGCGTCACCACCGGCGCCGGCGCGCAGGCCGCGGCCAGCCGGCCGCCCTTGATCCGCGACAGGTGTTTGCGCACGCAATTCATCTCCGTGATGTTGGCGCCGCTGGCCAGCAGCTCGCGGTTGATGCGCTGCTTCTCGGCCAGGCTCAAGCCCTCGGCCGGCAGCGTGAGCACGGCCGATGCACCGCCGGACATCAGGCACAGCACCAGGTCGTCGCGCGTCAGGCCGTGCGCCATGGCGAGGATGCGCCCCGCGGCCGCCAGGCCCGCGTCGTCGGGCACCGGGTGCGAGGCCTCCACCACCTCGATGCGCTGCTTCAGCCCGAACGGCCGCGGCGGCGTGTGGTGATAGCGGGTGACGACCAGGCCTTCCAGCGGCGCGTGGGGGGGCCACCAGGCTTCGACGGCCTGCGCCATCGCGCCGGCGGCCTTGCCGGCGCCCAGCACGATGGTGCGGCCCTTGGGCGGCGGTGGCAGGAACGCGGCGGTGTTGTGCAGCGGCAGGGCGCGACGCACCGCCGCCTGGAACAGATGCTCGAGGAAACGGTGGGGCTCTTCGGCGGGATCGGGCGTGGTCATGGCGGGTCTGGGGTTGTCTCCAGCGCGCATTGTGACGCCGTACTCGCGTCGTAACGCATGGGCCGTCAACACACGGCAGACACGGCGCGCGGCGCCGTCGCAGCTTGACCCAGGCGTTCGGCCATGTAAGATATGCGCATGGCATACGCATAAGGAGCCTTTCATGCATCCTCCCGTCGCTTTCGGCCGCAAGCGTCCCGTGAATCTGACGCTGAGCGAAAACCTCGTCGCGCAAGCCAAGAACTACACCACCAACCTTTCCGCCACCATGGAGTCGCTGCTGGCCGAGTACGTCGTCCGCCAACAGCAAGACCATTTGAGCCGCCAGCAATTGGCCGACGCGTGCGCTGCGGACTGGAATGCCGTGCACGACGCCATCGGCTCGTTCGCCGACGAACACTCCACACTCTGATGGCACAGTTCGACGTCCACCGCAACAAGGGGCCGCTCAAGGCCTCGATCCCTTTTGTGGTGGTGGTCCAGTCAGCCCAGTTCGATCGCTATCGCCGGCGCGTGGTCGTGCCGTTGGTGCGCCGCAGCGCTCTACCCGGCAACACGCCGACGGTGGGCTCGCGCATGAATCCGGTGTTTCGCGTCCTGAACACCGAGCTGGTACTGCATCCGCTGGACACGGTGTCCGTGGCGCTGAATGACCTGGGCACCAAGGCCGGATCCCTGGCCGAGCACGGCCAGACGATCACGGATGCCCTGGACGAATTGCTCAGCCGCGCGTGGGGCTGAGCGGCAGGGACAAGACTCCATCATCTCCGCGGGGAAGTCATGCAAAGGGTATCGGCTGTCGACGCCAGCCGGCACTTTGGGCAACTGATCAACGACACAGGGCCCTACTTCTTGCCCAGCCCCATGCGCGCCGCGCCTTCGGTGTAGAGCCTGGTCTTGTCCTTCATGAAGGCGTCCATCTCCTCCACGCCCACGTTCACCAGTTCGAACCCGGACTTGGCCGCCAAGTCCTTCATCTCGGGGTCGTTGTTCAGCGCGCGCCACGTGTCCGACAGGCGCTTGCGAGCTTCCGGCGACGTGGACTTCGGCACCCCGATGCCACGGTAGGCGCCGTCGATCCAGTCGACGCCCAGTTCCTTGAAGGTGGGCACGTCGGGCATCAGCGGATGGCGCTTTTCCATCGCCACGGCGATCGGCCGCACGCCCCTGTCCTTGTTGGCGATGGCGAACGGCGTGTAGGTCATCGCACCGTCGACCTGGCCGCCCAGGACCGACGTGGCGAGGTCGCCCGTTCCCTTGAAGGGCACATACAGGGTCTTGATGCCGAAGGCGGCGTCCAGGCGCTCGTGCGCAGCATGGTTGGCCGAGTACTGGCCGGAGCCCGCCAGGCTGATCTTGCCCGGATCGGCCTTGGCCGCCTTCAGGAAGTCCTGGAAGTTCATGATCGGGCTCTTGGCGCTGACCACCAGGATGTCGGGCGTGAAGTGGAACCAGAACACCGGCGTGACGTCGGCGGTCTTGTACTGCACGTCACCCTGAATCGGTTGGAACACGATGTGCGGCAGGTTGACGCCGACCACGTTGAGCCCGTCGCCGGGCAGCTGGTTCATCTGCGACCACATCAGGCCGCCGCCGGCGCCCGCCTTGTACTGGATGATGGTCTCGACGCCGGGGCACTTCTTGTGCAGCACCATCTGCTGGTGCCGCGCCGACAGGTCCGACTCGCCGCCCGGCGGAAAGGCCTGCCAGTACGACACGTTCTTCTCGGGGCACGAGACCGTCTGCGCCATCACGGCGGGGACCGCGGCCAGGCACAGGACACCTACCCATTGGCTGAGTTTCATGCTGCTTTCCTTTGTGGAGTGAATGGGCGAACGGCGCCGTCAGGCGGCGCGCTTGACGGGGCTCTCTGCGAGCAAGGCGCAGATTGCATCGGTGACTTCCGCGGTGGTGGCCTTGCCGCCCAGGTCACGCGTGTGCAGCCGCGGGCTGGCCGTCACCTTTTCGATCGCGTCCATCAGTTGCAGCGCCGCCGCGCTCTCGCCGATGTGTTCCAGCAGCATCACGCAGCTCCAGAACGTGCCGATCGGGTTGGCCAGGCCCTGGCCCATGATGTCGAAGGCCGAGCCGTGGATCGGCTCGAACATCGACGGATAGCGGCGCTCGGGATCGATGTTGCCCGTGGGCGCGATGCCCAGGCTGCCGGCCAGCGCCGCCGCCAGGTCGCTCAGGATGTCGGCGTGCAGGTTGGTGGCGACCAGCGTGTCCAGCGAGGCCGGCCGGTTGACCATGCGAGCGGTGCAGGCGTCCACCAGTTCCTTGTCCCATTTCACAGCCGGGAATTCCTTGGCCACCTGGACGGCGATCTCGTCCCACATCACCATGGCGTGGCGCTGGGCATTGGACTTGGTCACCACCGTCAGCAGCTTGCGCGGCCGCGACTGGGCCAGGCGGAAGGCGAA
>JAAOZX010000160.1 GCA_012274225.1 Comamonadaceae bacterium
CCAGGCGGCGCGGCCGGCCAGGCCGAGAAAGCCCAGCGCGATCGCCGCGACGATGAACTTGCTGCGCCAGACCGGCGTGCGGCTGGCCAGCAACGGGCTGGATGTGTAGGTCACGCTGCGGCTCACTGGGTAACCTCCGCCCTGCGGGCTGCGGTGCTATGAGCCTCCGGAACGGCCGAGCGGCTCATGGCGCCGCTCCCGAGCCGGTGGCCGCGCCTTGCCGCACGGCGGCGCCCGCGTTGACGTACTGCGTGATCGCGGGCGTCGGGCTGCGCATCTGCAGCTGCTCCTTGGCCAGCCGCTCCACCCGCGCCGGCGTCGCCTGGGACCGCTTTTCCACCTGCAGCCGCTCGTGTTCGGTCTCGAGCTTGCGCGCCTCGTTGCGCGCCCGGTCGACCTCGGCATACAGGCGCCGCGACTCGTATTGCGTGCGCACCAGGTACAGCGCGCTGGCGATGACGGCGATGAGCAGGACCAGGTTCAGGCGCATCATGCCGCTCTCGCCCCGGCCCTCTCCCTGGGGGAGAGGGTGAGAAATGCGCAGGCGCGGCTCATGCCTCGCTCCTCTGGGCCACCCGCATGATGGCGCTGCGCGAACGGGGATTGGCCACGATCTCCGCGGCCGTGGGCTTGACGCGTTCCAGGGCCTTGAGCTTCATGGCCTTCGGCTGCGCAAAGGGTGCGCGCCGGTCGAACACGTCGCGCGAATGGCGGGCGATGAACTGCTTGACGATCCGGTCTTCCAGCGAATGGAAGCTGATCACCACGAGCCGGCCGTTGGGTTGGAGGATGTTCAAGCTGGCCTCTAGCGCCTGTTGCAGCTCTTCAAGCTCGGCGTTGATGAAAATCCGAAGAGCCTGAAATGTACGCGTCGCAGGGTCCTGGCCCGGCTCGCGGGTTTTGACCGCGCCAGCCACGAGCTGGGCCAGTTCGGCGGTGGTTGCAAGAGGGCCCCGTTCCTGTCGGCGAGCCACAATCGCCTTTGCAATCGGAACAGCAAACCGTTCTTCGCCGTAGTCACGTATCACCTCCGCGATCTGCCCGGCATCGGCCGTGGCCAGCCAGTCGGCCACGCTCTCGCCGCGCGTGGGGTCCATGCGCATGTCCAGCGGCCCGCTGTTTCGAAACGAGAACCCCCGTGCCGGGTTGTCGATCTGCGGCGAGCTCACGCCCAGGTCCATCAGCACCCCGGCCACGCTCGCGGGCGGCAGTTCGCCCAGATGGGCGAAGCCCTCGTGACGAATGGAAAAACGCGCATCCGCAATGCGGGCGGCCGCCGCGACGGCGTCGGGGTCCTTGTCGAAGGCGATCAGTCGATCGCGCGGACCCAGTCGCGAAAGGATCAGCCGCGCATGGCCGCCCCGGCCGAAAGTCGCGTCCACATACGTGGACGCGCTGGCGAGCGCGTCGCTTGCTGCGGTTGCATCCGGCTTGCCGAGAAGAGCTGAGACTGCTTCGTTCAACAAGACGGTGGTGTGTTGCCATGTGCCGTCCACCGTCTGCTTTCAAAACGAAAATTCCTTGAAGGCGTCGGGCATTTCGCCGCGCAGCGCCTCCGCTTCCTTGGCCTCGTAGATCGCCTTGTCCCAGAGTTCGAAGTGGTTGCCCATGCCAAGGAGCATGGTTTCCTTCTCGATGCCCGCCGCCGCCCGCAATTCGGGCGAGACCAGCACACGGCCGGTGCCGTCGAGCTCGACGTCCATGGCATTGCCCAGGAAGATTCTCTTCCACCACTGGGCCGAGATGGGTAACGCTGCGATACGGTCGCGGAATTTTTCCCATTCCGGTCGCGGAAAAATCATCAGGCAGCCATGGGGATGGCGAGTGATGGTGAGCTGGTTGCTGGCCGTGGCGCCCAGCACATCGCGATGCCGGGTCGGCACCGAAAGCCGACCCTTTCCATCGAGACTGAGTGACGAGGCGCCTTGAAACACGTGTGTGAGCCCTTGCTAGCAGTAACCCAAGCGCAATGATGGACGCGCATCGCACGCGTCCACCACTTAATTGCACTTTTTTGCACTGTAGCAGGAAAACCCAGCAGCGCAAGACGGACCATCACTAGATTTGTGTAATGAAATCAAGGACTTAGAACCGGTTCTGCGAGGCCATTGCGACCAAAACTCGTTCTAAATGAAGCACTTAGCGTCGTCTATGAATGTGACTCCTGAAAAGCGCGGCGGTCTCAGAGAATGTAGCGCGAGAGATCCTCATCGCGGCTCAGCTCCTTCAGGCGCGAATCGACATAGGCGCCATCGATGGCCACCGTTTGGCCCTGCAACCGGGCACCGGCAAAGCTGATTTCGTCGAGCAGGCGCTCCATGACCGTCGCCAGTCGCCGCGCGCCGATGTTTTCGGTGCTTTCGTTGACGTCGAAGGCAATCTGCGCCAGCCGGGTGATGCCCTCGGGCGCGAACTCCAGGGTCACCCCTTCGGTGGCCAGCAGCGCCTGGTATTGCTTGACCAGCGAGGCATGAGTCTGAGTCAGGATGGCCTCGAAATCCCCCACCGACAGTGATTTCAACTCCACCCGGATCGGCAGGCGTCCCTGCAGTTCCGGGATCAGGTCGCTGGGCTTGGACAGATGGAAGGCCCCGCTCGCAATGAACAGGATGTGATCGGTGCGCACCGGGCCGTACTTGGTCGACACGGTGGTGCCTTCGACCAGCGGCAGCAGGTCGCGTTGCACGCCCTGGCGCGACACATCCGCGCCGCCGCCGCCCTCGCCACCGAATCCCGAACGCGACGCGACCTTGTCGATCTCGTCGATGAAGACGATCCCGTTCTGCTCGGCGTTGTGGATCGCGGCTGCGCGGATCTCTTCTTCGTTGACCAGCTTGCCCGCTTCTTCCTCGATCAGCAGCCTCATTGCCTCGCCGATCTTGAGCTTGCGCACCTTGCGCCGGGCACCCCCCATTTGGCTGAACATGCCGCGCAGCTGTTCCGACATCTCCTCCATTCCCGCCGGGCCGAGGATCTCCAGCTGCGGCCGCGCATCGGCCAGATCGAGCTCGATGTCCTTGTCGTCGAGCAGGCCCTCGCGCAGCTTCTTGCGAAACGCCTGGCGCGCCGTGCTGTCCGCCGGCGGCTCTGCGGTGCGCGCCTGCGGGATCAGCACGTCCAGGATGCGCTCCTCGGCCGCGTCCTCGGCCCGGGTGCGGACCTTGCGCATCTCGGCTTCCCGGGTCTGTTTGACAGCCAGCTCCGCAAGATCACGGATGATCGAATCCACGTCCTTGCCCACGTAGCCGACCTCGGTGAATTTGGTCGCCTCCACCTTGATGAATGGCGCATCGGCCAGCCGGGCCAGCCGGCGCGCGATCTCGGTCTTGCCCACGCCGGTAGGGCCGATCATGAGGATGTTCTTGGGCGTGATCTCGCCGCGCAGCTTCTCGTCGACCTGCTGGCGGCGCCAGCGGTTGCGCAAGGCGATCGCAACGGCGCGCTTGGCATCGGCCTGCCCGACGATGTGGCGGTCGAGTTCGGAGACGATTTCCTGGGGGGTCATTGAGGACATGGTGTGCTTTTGAA
>JAAOZX010000161.1 GCA_012274225.1 Comamonadaceae bacterium
ACGCGTTCCACCGCGCAGCAGGTGCGTGAGCTGTCGCGCATGGCCGAAGAGCTGCGCCAGTCGGTGTCCCGATTCAAGATCGCCTGAGGGCCTGCCGCGAGCGCAGCCTTCGAGTTCCAGCCAGAGTTTTATGCAAGCCACCGACAACGATCTCGACCAAGCCGCCAACGACCTGGGCCCCTTGGCCTGGGTGCTCGACGAGCTGCGCAAGTCGCTCGATTCAGCGTCGGCCGCGCTGCGACGCTTCGTGCGCGACACCGGATTGGCGCGCGGCTCCGACATGGCGTCCGTGGACGGCGGCCAGCTGCGCATTGCGCGGCAGCAGCTGCACCAGGCGGTGGGTGCGCTGGAGATGGTGGGCCTCGGCGGCCCCGCGCAGGTGCTGCGCTCGATGGAAGCCGCCGTGCAGAAGTTCATCGAGCGCCCCGAGCTGTGCAACGAAACCGCCGCGGCCAAGGTGGAGCGGTCCGGTTTCGCGCTCACGGACTACCTGGAAGCCGTGCTGCTGGGCAAGGCGGCTTCCGCGGTTGCGTTGTTTCCGCAATACCGTGAAACGCAGGAGTTGGCGGGCGCCGACCGCATCCACCCGGCCGACCTGTGGGGGATGGAGTGGCGCTGGAACGAGCCCGAGACGCCGGCGGTGGCCGAGGTCATGGTCTACGACCCGGCGGTGCGGTCGCGCATGGACAGGGGCGTGCTGCACCTGGTCAAGACCGGCGACCCCGACGCGGCCCGGGAACTGGCCACGATCAGCCTCTCGCTGGCCGCCTCGCAGACCGCGCGTCAGCCGAAGATCTTCTGGAAGGTTTGTGCGGGGTTCTTCGAGGCCCTCGGGCTCGGGTTGCTGCCCCTGGACATCTACGTCAAGCGCGGTGCTTCGCGGATCCTGCTGCAATATGCCGCGCTGGCCAAAGGCGAGCTGGGCGTGTCCGACCGGCTGGTGCAGGACCTGGTGTTCTTCTGCGCCCAGGCCGTTCCGGCGCACGGCAGCGACGGGCCCAGCCTTCAGGGTGTGCGGTTGGCATGGAACCTGGCGCGTTTCGCGCCGATCGACTACCAGACGCCGCAGTACGGACGTTTCGA
Source organism: Comamonadaceae bacterium (assembly GCA_012274225.1). GTDB lineage: Bacteria > Pseudomonadota > Gammaproteobacteria > Burkholderiales > Burkholderiaceae_C > Ramlibacter. The sequence goes on from JAAOZX010000161.1 coordinate 1,084, forward strand.
TCCGTTGCTGCTGGCCCAGGCGCGCAAGCGGATCGCCGCATCCAAGGACACGTGGTCGGGGCTGTCCGGCGGCGACGCCCACAAGATCAAGGGGCTTTCGGACCAGTTCCACCTGCTGACGGAATCGCTGCTCAAGCTCCATCCGGCCAGCGCCCCGCTGGCCGAGGCATTGACCAATGTGATTGACACGGTCGTGCGATCCGGTCGCATCCCCGGACCCGAGCTGGCAATGGAAGTGGCAACCGCCATTCTCTATCTGGAGGCCGCCTTCCACGATCTCGATCCCTCCGATGCTCAGTTGCCCGGGCGAGCCGCGCGGCTGGCGCAGCGCCTGGACACGGTTCGCCAGGGCGGCCAGGCGCAGGCCCTGGAGCATTGGGTGGAAGAGCTGTACCGACGCGTCAGCGACCGGCAGACCATGGGCAGCGTGGTCGGAGAACTGCGCGGTACCCTGGGAGAGCTGGAGAAACTGCTGGACCAGTTCTTCCGTAACCCGAAGGACAAAGGGCCGTTGCGCGACGCCCCCGGCTATCTGGCCCAAATGCGCGGCGTACTGTCGGTGCTGGGACTGGACCAGGCGGCGCAGGCCGTCCTGCATATGCGTGAGACGGTGGAAGAGATCATCGTCACCGAGATCGACGAGGAGCGCGTCCATTCGGCCGGTACTTTCGAGAAGCTCGGCAACAACGTCGGCGCGCTCGGATTCCTGGTCGACATGCTCAATTACCAGCCGACGCTGGCCAAGAAGTTGTTCGTATACGACGCGCATCTCGGAGAGTTCAAGCCGTTGATGGGCCGGGTGGCACCGGTCGCGGAAGAATCGCTCGCCGCCGTTGCCGACCAGCTTTCGCTCGAGGCTGGGGCAGTGGAGGTTGCGCCGGGATCGCGCGATCAACTCACCGCCAAGCTCGACCAGATCGCGACGCAGGCGGCGCTGGCGGAGCAGCCCGCGGTAGCGCAATCGGCCCGGGAAGCCGCGGCAGCGGTGTCGCGCGAGGACAGCGGCGCCGCCGCAGCAGCATTGAGCAACCTCGCGGCCGTGATGAAGCCGGCCCCAGAAGCGGCGGCAGCGCCGGCGACGGAACCGGACCTCGAGGAGGACGATCTTCTCGACATCTTCCTGGAAGAAGCGCGCGAAGTGGTTCAGAACGGCCTGGCCGCCATCGACGCGCTGGCGGTCCATCCGGCGGAAATCTCGGAACTCACGACGCTGCGCCGGGCTTTCCACACCCTGAAGGGCAGCTCGCGAATGGTCGGCCTTATGGAGTTCGGCGAAGCGGCCTGGGCGCTGGAGCAGGTGCTCAATACCTGGCTCGCCGATCAAAAGCCCGCCAGTGAGCCTCTGCTGACGCTATCGGGCCAGGCCATGCAAGGCTTCTCCCGCTGGGTGGAAGACATCGCGCTGCACGAGGACGGGGTGTGGAAGGCGAGCTTGTTCCGCGGACCGGCCGAGGCGCTTCGGACCGAAAACCGTCTGGTGCCGCTCAACCTGCCCGACAAGTCGGCGCCCGCCACAGCGGCCGAGCCGATGGCTCAACCGGTGCACGAAAAGGCTCTCCTCGAGTTGCCGGCGGCAGCCGAGCCGCAGAAAGTGCCGGTACTTGCCCCAGACACCGACGCGATCGATCTTCCGGTCCAGTTGGCAGAGCCGTCGCCCGCCGAGATCGAGTTCGAGTTGCATCTGGACGATGCACCGTCGACTGAGGCGCCCGAGACCCTGGCATTCGAACTTCCCCAAGACCCGGAATCTGTGCCGGCTGCGGCGATGGAAGTCACGGAGCTGCCGCCGGATTTCGAGTTCGAGCTGCCGCCGGTTCCGCTCGCGGACCTGGCGGAACCAGCGAAGCCGGACGCCCCGACCGCTATCGAGCAACTCGACTTCGCACCGCTATCCGAGATTTCGGCTGAGCCGCCGGTCCCGACGGCTGCAATCCCCGACCTGGAAGTCACGCTCTCGGACTCGCTCTTCGACCTGGCCGATTTCGGTGTGCCGCAGCCGACCGAGGCGACGGCGGCCAGTTTGGCTGAACCGGACCTGCCCACCGACATACCGCCAGTGGAGGAAGCGGCCGTCGCCGAGGGGGACGCCGAGGAGCCGGTCAAGGTCATCGGAACGCTGCGCATCGGCATTCCGCTCTACAACGTCTATCTCAACGAGGCCGACGAATGGTCGCGCCGGCTCGCCAACGAATTGGCCGAGTGGTCGCTGGAGTTGAACCAGCCGATGCCGGACTCCACAGTGGGCCTGGCGCACGCCTTGGCTGGCAGTTCCGCCAC
>JAAOZX010000162.1 GCA_012274225.1 Comamonadaceae bacterium
GTCCAGCAGGTAGAAGAAGCGCCCCCTGCTGTCGGCGGGCATCTCGGGGAAGTCCTTGTCGGTCAGGATTCCGGCCTCGAGCAGTTCCAGCGCGAAGGCGATGACCTGCGGCGTCGCATAGGAGTCGACGCCGTACTCCTGTGCCACCCCCAGGATCTCGTAGGTGAAGTCCAGCTCCAGGAACGCCGCCATGTGGTAAGTGTCCTTGCCGAAGCACTTGTAGCCGAAGCGCGGCCGTCCCGGCCAGTTGATGACGTTGCGGCATTTCTTGGCGCAGTTGAAGCAGCCGGTCTGCCGGTCCATGTGATCGTATTTCCACCGGGTCCAGCGCTCCTGCAGCTCGGCGCTCCAGAACCCCTTGCGGCGCGTTCGCGCGTTGCCCCAGGCGAAGTGGTTGTGGTGGAAACTGTCGTCCTCGTCCACCGCCATCCAGTCGCCGTTGCCGTCGCCCTCGCCGATCTTCTTGTGCAGCGCCTGACTCAGCTCGAAGAGCTCGGCCGGATGCGCGATGTTGAGGTCGCGGGTGCCGCGCACCGCAATGGCCTTCAGGCGCTTGTCGCCCATGACCACGCCGACGCCGCGCGAGGCGCTGGCATGGTTGTGATCGATCGAAGCCATGTAGACCCGGTTCTCGCCGGCCAGGCCGATTGCCGCCACCTGGAAACGCTGGTCGTCCAGTTCCTTCTTCAACAGGTCCTGGGTCTCGGTGGTGCCCTTGCCGCGCAGATGCGTGGCATCGCGGATCTCGACCTGGTCGTTGTGGATGTACAGGTAGACCAGGTCCGGCGCCTTGCCCTTGATGATGATCCGGTCGTAGCCGGCGAACTTCAGCTCCGGTCCGAAGAAGCCGCCGAACAGCGAATGCGACATCAGGTTGGTCTGCGGCGAGATCGTGTTGACCACCGTGCGATTGGCGGCCGGCGCGAGCGTCCCGTTCAACAGGCCGGTGCTGAAGATCAGCAGGTTGTCCGGCGAGAAGGCGTCGACCTCGGGCGGCACCCGTTCGAACAATATCCTGGCGGCGACGCCCTGTCCGCCGAGAAAGAGCTCGGTGTCCTGGGGATCGCTCGCGACTTTTTCGATGCGGCCTGTCGACAGGTCGATCTCCAGGTTGAATCCGGTTTCGGCGTACTTCATTTCTTAGCTTTCCACATGAGCCTCAGGCGAACACCGGTAGACAGAAGGAGATCTCGCGCGCGTAATCGCAGGACTCGCATGCCAAACGCGTCTTGAGCGTCTCGCACTTCACGCCACGTTCGACCCGGTGCGCGATGCCTATCTCCCCTTCGCACTCCGGGCAGGCGCGCGGCGTCACGACGGTGACTTCCATCTTCACGACGCGCTCGCCATCGCGGTTGCGGAATTCCCCCTCCACAACGAGCGTGCGACGCTCGAACGCGGCGATGCCGCTGTTCTCGAGATCGGTCAGCAGATCGTCGAAGAAGGCGACGGTCTTGGCCGACTGCTCGCGGGCGAGCGTCCTGCCGGACTCTGTCAACATGGATCGCGGTGCGGCCAGCGCGTAGGTCAATTCGCGGCTCAACGTGTGCGCGAGCGCGTCGACGAGGCCGCGTCCGCGCAGCGTCGCCTTAGTGAAGAAGGACGCCACGCCCAGCGCGCCGAGCTTGTCGAGCCGGTCCGCGTCCTGGACTATGCGGCTGGCCGGCGCGATGCCCAGCCGGTCGTCGTACAGCGCGCGCAGCGCCGCCGTCACCGCCTCGATCTCGACGCGTTCGACGCTCCACTCTTCGAGCAGTGGCGCAGCCAGCCGCGCCGCGTGCTCTTCTTCCGGCACATCGTCCTTGTGGTACTCGCCGCCGTGGAACTTGCCGGCGTCGTGAAACAGCGCGACCAGCACCGGTCGCAATGGATCGACTCGTTCGCGCAGCGCCAACGTGTGCGCAATCGCCGCAGTGTGCCGCGTGTGTTCCAGCAGGAACTCCGAAGGCGACTGCTGCGCCTGTTCGTTGAAGCGCGCCTCGCTCGCCACGAGCATCTGCTCGATGCGTGCATGGAGTCCGCGATAGCGGGACTCCAGAAGTTTTCGCACCTCATTCATCGTGGGTTCGGTCTGGGTTGACCAACCCTAATGGGAATGAACGACCCTGGGGACATACCCGATCAAGGCGCTCAGGTTAGGCCGGCAAAACCATGAAGTTTGATGGAGATCAGTAACCCAAGACCTCGAAATACGCCTAATGGTACGGGAATACCGGTTTTGCCTGCACTTCGCTCGCAATGCCGGGCTTCCATCGCATGGGCGGCGCGCCGACCCTTGACTTGAGGAGACCAGGAAAATGCGGTATGCAGAAACAGGTTTCAACCTGGAGATCGATCTTTCACGCGGCAGCATCGACCGCGTCGAATCCGATCCCGAACTGACCCGGCTGCACCTGGGAGGCCTCGGCACCAGCGCCCGGATCCTGTGGGACCGGGTTCCGGCCGACGCCGAACCGTTCTCCGAAGACAACCTGCTGATTTTCGCTTCCGGCCTGCTCTGCGGCACGGCCGCACCGGGCTGCAACCGGACCATCGTCTCGACCTTTTCCCCGCAGACGCAGTTGCTCGCCTATTCCATGATGGGCGGATTCTGGGCACCGGAACTGAAGCACGCCGGCTACGACAAGGTGATCATCCGCGGCCAGTCACCCGAGCTGGTCTACCTCTGGATCAACAACGACAAGGTCGAGATTCGCGATGCGTCGCACCTGAAGGGTCTGGGCGCCATCGAAACCGCCGAAGCCATCCGGCGCGAACTGAAGGATCCCGATGTCCAGGTGGCCGCAATCGGCCTGGCCGGCGAGAGCAAGGTGTTCTACGCTTCCATCGAGCAGGGCCGCTCCAGCGCCAGCCGCGGCGGCATGGGCGCGGTGATGGGTGACAAGAAGCTCAAGGCCGTTGCGGTGCGCGGCACCAAGGACGTCAACGTGGCCCGCCCAGCCGAATTCATGGGCCTGTGCGACGACGTGCTCAAGTACATCAAGTTCCGTGCCGACAACCCGATCCCGGGCGTTCCGGCCATCCTGCAGGGGCTGGGCTCGCCGCAGGAAATGCGCATCCACGACGAGGAGTGGCACACCACCAGCTTCATGTGGGGCAACGCCCGCACCCGGCGCAAGGACTTCTGGACCCACGAGATCGAGGAGAAGTGGAGCGCCACGCAAGACAGCGTCCGCACCCGCCTGATCAGCTGCTACAACTGCCCGATGAAGTGCGGCGCCACCATCTCGGTGCCGGGGCAGCCGACCTACATGATGAAGTGCTACTCCAAGCTCACTTACACCATGGCGGCCTATTCCGACCTGGAGTTCGGCTTCAAGATCGCCCAGAAAGCCACCGAGTACGGCGTGGACGGGTTCTCGACGCCGCAGGTCATGGCGTTCGCGCTGGAGTTGCTGGAGGCCGGCATCCTCACCGACGCCGACTTCCCCGGCATGCCGGCCGATGTCGAGGGCCGGTTCTTCTGGCTGCTCGACCGGATCGTGCGGCGCGAAGGCATCGGCGACATTCTGGCCGACGGCGTGTACTGGGCGGCGCGCCGCATCGGCAAGGGCGCGGAAAAGTTCGACCACAACACCATCAAGAAGCACGAGCAATTGCCGCTCAAGCTCGGCATGCTGAATCCGGTCTATTACCTGATGTACTCGACCGGCGAAAAAATCAACATCACCCAGATCGAGGGCCAGTTCCCGCAGGCGCCATTCCCAACGATGGAAGAGCGCGAGGCCTTCGTCAAGGACTGGATCCAGGTGCCGCATCCGAAGTTCAAGCAGTACCTGCTCGACTGGGAGCCGCGCGGCGAGCATTCCAACCCGCTCTATCCCAGCATCGAGGCCAGTTGCGACATCGTCGACTGGCAGGAGAAGATGCACTACATCGACGACGCGCTGGGCATCTGCGCCGGCCTGTCGTCCTTCCCGCTGAAGCCCCCTTATCACATCCACAACTTCCCGAAATTCGTTTCGGCCGGAACCGGCATCGAGTTCGACGAGGCTGAACTCTGGAAGGCCGCCACCCGGAATCGGACGCTGCTGCGCGCGATCAACGTGCGGCGCGGAATGCGGCGCGCCGACGACAAACCGCCGGAAGACCACTGGAAGAAACGCTTCCCGGATCTCGAAAAGAACCTGCTGGACACCTACTACAAGCTGAAAGGCTTCGACAGCAACGGCATCCCGACCAGGGAATCGCTGCTGGATCTCGACCTGGCCTGCGTCGCGGAAGACCTGGAGCAACGGGGAATCCTGGGCGCGGCAAACGCCGGCAGCGAGAAGCCGACCGCGGCAGAACAACCGGCAGCGCAGGAGGTTGCCAGCCATGCCTAAGGTCATGAAGAAGATCAAGTCGATCACCATCGACGCTGACAAGTGCAACGGCTGCCGGGCCTGCGAGGTCATCTGCTCGCTGTTCCACGCGTCGCCGCGCTACAGCAGCAACAACCCGGCGCGCTCGCGCATCCGCATCGTGCGCGAACCGCTGCGCGACATCTACCTGCCGGTCTACGCGGGCGAGTACACGGCGGCCGAGTGCACCGGGCGCAACACCTACATCGTCGACGGCAAGAAGTACGACGAGTGCAGCTTCTGCCGTGCGTCGTGCCCCTCGCGCGACCTGTTCAAGGAGCCCGATTCCGGCCTGCCGCTCAAGTGCGACATGTGCGAGGACTCGCCGCCCCTGGACAAGCCCAAGTGCGTGGAGTGGTGCATCAACGACGCCTTGATCTTCGAGGAGCGTGAAGAGGAAGTCGAAGAGCCCGAGCCGAGCCCGTCCGACATGGAGATCGGCATCGAGGCGCTGGTCGACAAGCACGGCCTGCAGCAGGTGCTGGACATCCTCGCCCGGATGCAGAAGCCCTAGCCGATCAACGACGTACTACAAAGGCCGGGAACGATCATGGAGACGGTAACCCCCTTCAAGGAGATCATCGACGCCATCAAGGCGAGCGGTGGCGACGCGTTCAAGTACTGCTACCAGTGCGGCATGTGCGATACGGTGTGCCCGTGGAACCGGGTCGGCAGCTTCAGCATGCGCAAGCTGGTGCGGGAAGCGACCTTCGGCCTGACCGAGATCGAGAGCGAAGACATCTGGCGCTGCACCACCTGCGGCAAGTGCCCGCAGGTCTGCCCGCGTGGTGTCAAGCAGATCGAGTCCGGCATCGCCCTGCGCCGAATCGCCACTGAGTACGACGTGTTTCCGAAGTCGGTCGAGCCGATCCGCGTCATTGCCGCCAACCTGCGCGCCGAGGGCAATCCGTTCGGCGAAGACCGCGCCAAGCGCACGAAATGGGCCGAGGGCCTTGACGTCAAGCAATTCGCCGAAGGCATGGAGTTCCTCTACTCCCCCGGCTGCTACCTCTCCTACGACCCGCGCGCCAAGAAGATCGCCCGGGCCACGGTGGAGATCCTCAACCGGGCCGGCGTTCAGTTCGGCATCCTCGGCCCGCAGGAAAGCTGCTGTGGAGAAAGCATCCGCAAGACCGGCGACGAGGCGCTCTTCAAGAGCCTGGCGCGGCAGAACATCGCCGCCCTGGTCGAGCGCGGCGTCAGGAAGATCCTGGTGTCCTCGCCCCACTGCTATCACACCTACACCCACGAATACCCCGAATTCATGGTGCACTTCGAGGTGGTCCACATCTCGCAGTTGCTGCACACGCTGCTGGCCGAGGGCCGGCTGCAACTGAAGACGGAATACGCCAAGACGGTGACTTACCACGACCCCTGCTACCTGGGTCGCCACAACGGCGTTTACGACGAGCCGCGCGAGGCGCTGAAGAAAGTACCCGGCCTCCAGTTGAACGAGATGGCCGAATCGCGCAAGGACAGCTTCTGCTGCGGCGGCGGCGGCGGCCGGATCTGGATGGAAACAGCCAAGGCTGAGCGCTTCTCGGACGTGCGGCTGGGTCAGGCGATCGGTGTCGGGGCCCAGGTGCTGGTGACCGCCTGCCCCTACTGCATCACCAACTTCGAGGACAGCCGGTTGAACGTGAAGAACGGCGAAACCATCGAGGTGAAGGACATCACCGAAGTTATCCGGGAAGCCCTCTAGGGGCATCCAGTCAAGGAGTCATGACGTGGCACACACACTGGAATACGCCCTCGATCACGCCCACGAAGCGGCGAGCCAGCGTTTCCTGCGCCCCCATGATGACCTGCGCGGCGACGTGATGGTGGTCGGCGGCGGCATCAGCGGCATCCAGGCGGCGCTGGACCTGGCGACGGCCGGCTTCAAGGTCTACCTGGTGGAAAAGACGCCCACCATCGGCGGCAAGATGTCCCAGCTGGACAAGACCTTTCCGACCAACGACTGCTCGATGTGCATCGAGTCGCCCAAATTCATCGAGTGCGACCGGCATCCCAACATCGAGATCATGACCTACACCGAGGTCGCGGGCGTGGAAGGAACACCCGGCAACTTCACGGTGACGCTGACCAAGAAGCCGCGCTACGTCGACGAGGACAAGTGCACCGGCTGCACCGTCTGCGTCGAATACTGCCCGGTCAAGATCCCCGACCCGTTCAACGAGAACCTGTCGCTGAACAAGGCGATCCACATCTATTTCTCGCAGGCCGTGCCGCTGGTCACCTACATCGACGACACCTGCCTGTACCTGAAGGACAAGACCTGCTCGATCTGCACCGGCGTGTGCGAGAACGACGCGATCAATTTCAATCAGACGCCGCAGAAGGTGGAAGTCAAGGTCGGCGCCATCGTGCTCTCGCCCGGCTACGAGACCTTCAATCCCAAGCTGCGCGGCGACTACGGCTACGGCACCTACGAGAACGTCGTCACCAGCATGGATTTCGAGCGGCTGCTCTGCGCCACCGGACCGCACGAGGGCCACATCCTGCGGCCGTCGGACAAGACCCATCCGCAGAAGGTCGCCTGGATCCACTGTGTCGGCTCCCGGCAGGTGACCCCTGGCGGCAACAGCTATTGCTCAGCGGTGTGCTGCTCGTACACCCAGAAGCAGGTGATCCTGGCCAAGGACCACGTGCCGGAAATGCAGGCGATGATCTTCCACAACGACATCCGGTCGTACGGCAAGGACTTCGAGCGCTTCTACCAGCGTGCCGAAAAACTGCCCGGCGTAACTTTCATCCGCAGCTACGTGTCGGTTTCGGGCGAAGACCCGGTCACCAAGAACGTCAAGATCCGCTACTCGACGCCCGACGGGGGCGTGAAGGAAGAGGAATTCGAGCTGGTGGTGCTTTCGGTCGGCCTCAACCCGCCGGCCGGCGCCAAGGAACTGGCGCAGAAGTTCGGCGTCGAACTGGGGCCGCAGGGCTTCTGCAAGACCAATCCGGTCAATCCGATTGAAACGACCCGGCCCGGTGTGTTCATCAGCGGGGCCTTTCGCGGGCCAATGGACATTCCCGAAGCGGTGATGACGGCCAGCGCGGCCGGCGCGCTGTCGGGCCAGTTCCTGAAGGCCCGGCGCGGGCGCCTCAGCACCGAGCGGGTCTATCCGATCGAGCGGGACGTCAGCCAGGAAGAAGCCAAGGTCGGCGTCTTCGTCTGCCGTTGTGGCGCCAACATCGGCCGCGTGGTGGACGTGCCTGGCGTGGTCGAGTACTGCAAGACCCTGCCGAATGTGGTTCACGTCGAAGAGAGCCTGTTCGCCTGCGCCACCAACACCGCAAAGGCGATCGGTGACACGGTCCGCGACAAGGGCCTGAATCGCGTGGTGGTCGCGGCCTGCACGCCGCGCACGCACGAGCCGCTGTTCCGCGACACCCTGCGCGAGGCCGGCATCAACCAGTATTTCTTCGACATGGCCAACATCCGCGAGCATTGCTCGTGGGTGCATTCCAAGGAGCAGGCCGACGCCACCAAGAAGGCCAAGGACATCGTGCGGATGTCGGTGGCGCGCACTTCCCTGCTGGAGCCGCTGGACGAATTCTCGCTGCCGGTGAACAAGGCGGCCCTGGTGGTCGGCGGGGGCGTGGCCGGCATGACCAGCGCCCTGACCCTGGCCGAGCAGGGCTTCCAGACCTATCTGATCGAGAAGGCGTCCGACTTGGGCGGCATAGCCCGGCGCATCCACTACACGGCCGAAGGCCTTGACGTGCAGGCGTACCTGAACGACCTGAAGAAGAAGACCTACCGGCACCAGTTGATCCGCGTCATCACCGACGCGACCATCACCGATGTCTCGGGCTACGTCGGCAATTTCGTCACCAAGGTCAAGTCCAAGGGCCGGGTGCAGGAGCTCAAGCACGGGGCCGCCATCATCGCCACCGGCGCCGACGAGTACAA